>NZ_SMKB01000029.1:0-49628 GCF_004348575.1 Actinomadura sp. 7K534 | reverse complement strand
GGCGACGTCGTCCTGGTCGTCGACTCCAACACCGCGAGCCTGCTGGACTACCACCGGCGCCCGCACCGCAAGGCCGGCAACGGCAAGCCGGGGCAGGGCGGTCACCGGACCGGCGGGGACGGCGCCGGGCGCCCCGGCGGCGGTGCCGGACGAGGAGCGGCGCTCCTTCACCCGCACGGGGTCGGCGACGTCGATGCCGAAGTCGAGCAGTTCGATCAGGCCGGTGCCGTGCCGGTGGAACGACTCGTACACCAGGTCGGAGGGCCGCCGGACGCCCTGGACGTCGCGCAGCGCGGTGACCATCACGTCGGCCAGCCTGGAGAAGTCCCCCTCGGTGACCGCAAGCATCCCGCCGGGCGTGCCGAACTCCGGCAGCTCCGTCCACCAGTTGCGCGGTGCGGGGTCGGCGGGCGGGCGCCAGCCCGCCTCGCTCATGACCTCCTCGTCGGCCAGCGTGAGCAGCAGCGGCCCTTCGAGGAAGTTGTTGCTGACGGCCTCGGCGTAGAGCCGGTCGGGTTCGCGCATCGCCTGGACGTAGTGGCGGCTCTCATCGCGCTCGCGCACGATGAGGATGGTGTCCCGTTCGAGCCCGGCCAGCTCACGTCCCAGCCGCCGGGCGAACTCGGACCACTCCAACAAGATCACTCCCTACGACCGGGGGCCGGTCCCCGTGCCCCCCGCGAGACCACGCCCGAGACCCGATGATTGTCGCCGGGGACGCCGCGCGCAAACCAGGAGTTCACTCGGGCGGAGGTTCGTGACGTAGGACACGCAGTGCTTCGCGGAGGCCCTCCGGATCGTCCCCGCGAAGGTCGAGGACGTCCATGAGCCGGTGCAGGATCTCATGCCGCTCGTAGCCGACGTCAAGGAGCGCCTGGGCGGTCTCCCACAGCTGGGGAGGCTCCCCGTTCCACAGTCGCTCTGTGAGGCGTTCGTGGGCCTCGATGTGCTCTTCGCCGGCGCCCGGATGCTCGAACTCCAGGATGACGCGGCGGTCGTCGGGGTCGGCCGGATCCAGGGTCGACAGGTCGATCACTCCGTGCCGCCCGGACCGCCGGTGGGTCCCCGACAGGAACGGCAGGGCGAACGCCCGCCGGGGCAGTGCCTCCAGGTCACCGTCGGGGAGCAGGCGGTCGACGAGGGCGCGGTCGAGGCCGAAGGCGGACGGGTCGCGGTAGGCCTCGGCGAACTTCGCGGTGGCGTCCCAGAGGGCGTCCAGCGTCGCCCTGATGCCCTCTTCGGGGAGCCCCGTGCGCTTGCCCGCCCACCGGATCCACGCGCCCAGGACGTGAGGGACCGCTTCCTGTTCCGCCGGGGACAGCAGAACCTTTCTCGGCAGCCAGTCGAGGAGGAACATCTCGCTCTTGACGGGACTGACGCGGAGCGGCCGTCCGAAGTCGTGGGCGCAGCCGTAGTCGATGATGAGGTCGGCGCACCGGCTGGCGGCCGAGCGGTCCGACAGTCCTTCTGCCTCGTCCGAGGCGAGGAACCGCGCGGCGATCGTCGCGCGCCTGTCCGGTCCGTACACCGGCGGCTGGGGGAGGCGCCCGCCGGGCGGCAGGATGTCCACCCGCGCCCGGACGAAGGCGTGATAGGTGCCGAAGTTCTCGTTCACCGGCGGATCATCGGTTCCGTCAGTGAGATCCAGGGCGCTCCACAGCAGCGCCTTGGTGTCGCGCGGGTCGAGCTGCTCGAACCTCATCAGCGGGTTGTCGCGCCCTTCGCGGCGGCAGTGGTCGAGGAGCTTGTCGACCCGGGACGAGACCCACGCGTCCCTGACCATCCCGCTCGCCGGCGGACGTCCGGTTCCGGCAGGGGCGAACGCGTCGCCCTTCGGCTGGACGGCACCCGCCTTGTTGCGATCGACCAGGACGACCAGGGCGTGCCTGTCGGTTCCGCCGTAGCTGTAGGTGCAGATGACGGAGTCCTGGTCGCCGAAGACGTCCCTGGACACGTAGCAGCCCTCCGGGGCGACCATCCCCACATGGTCGGCCCATCCCGGCCTGGCCACGCCGCGCTCCATCAGCTCCAGTGCCGCGCGCTCGGCCTTGGCCGCCTGCCTGGGGGTGCCCATGTAGGCCATGCCCGTGAGCAAAGCCAGCGCGGCCGGAGTCCCGGCCGCGCACGCGTAGTCGACGAGGGCCTCGCCGATGACCTCCTCGACGTCCCCGTCCGGTAAGCGATGCCCCCACCAGGAGCCGAGGATCTCGCTGACGATGAGCTCGGCGTCCAGGGGGCTGCGCACCGCCAGCAGCTCGCGGGCATGCCGCAGCATGCCGTCGAAAATCGTCGAGACCTCGTCCGGGGGCGTCGATCCGTCCCGGCCCGGGTCCCCGGAGGAGCGGTGGCGGCTGCGGGGACTCACCCTCCTAGCCTCTCAGATCCTGCGAGGCCGGTGGCCAGGACGCCGAAGTCCGGAACCTGTCAGCCGTCGCCTCCTTCCGCCGGGGCGCGCCCGGACGGCGGCTCCGACTTCAGGATTCCGGTGAGCTGCTCACGCGCCATCCGCTCGACTCTGGCGGGCGTGGCATCGAGCCCCAGGTGCGCCATGCACGCTTGGACGTCGGCCACGCACCGGTGTACCGCGTCCCGGGGGAAAGTCGTGAACTCGTCGCTGAGCCGCTGTGTGAGTGCGTCGCGGGTCTCGCGCCGGTGATCGGCCAGTGCAGGCATCTGCGCACACCTCCGCGCACGGGGTTCCGGCGGACGGGGACGCCGCCGGCCGAGACGGGAGCGTGTACGGGCCGACCCATCTCGTCCCGTCTCGATTCCCCATTCCAGCGCTTTTGCCGGGAGAGTCAAGACATACCGGGAGGTCGTTTGGCAAATTCTGGACCGCCCCCTGGAGAGGGCTCGTCCGAATCCCCGTCCACCCTTCCGACCTGCGAACTTGGCACATCGCCAGACGATTTGCGGACGGCCTCCGCCCAGTCCGCGTGGTGGCGGGCCGCCCAGTCGGGGTCAACGCGTCCGGTCAGCATCCCCTGCAACGCGCCCCGGTCCCGGAACGCCTGCCACAGGTGCCCCGCCGTCACCACGGCGATGGCGAGGAAGAGCCAGTCGTGGACGAACGTCGCGCCCGTCCGCCACCTGTCTCCCCAAGGGCCGGGGAAGGTCATGATCTCGCCCGTGCCGAGCATGACGAGGATCGCGCCCGCGGTGAACGCGGCGTTCAGCTTCTGGCCCGCGTTGAACTTGCCCACGGGAAAGATTCCACGCCCGTACCGCACGACCCTGCGGTCGCCGCTCCTCAGCCACTGCCAGTCGTGCGGCGTGAACCTGTTGAACCGCCGGAGGTCCGCCCTGAAGGCGCGCGACATCAGACCGAGCACGATCGGCGCGGGCAGCGAGAACCCGAACCACACGTGGAGGGTCTTGACCAGCTCCCGATGCCCCACCAGCGTCGACAGCGTCGGCAGGTACAACAACGCCGCGGTCACCAGGCAGACGAGCATCCACAGCGCGGTCACGTGGTGGATCAGGCGCTCGGCCCCGGTGAACCGCTCCAGCAGGACCCGACCGTCCGAAACGGCGCTGTGCCTACGCGGGTCAGGTGGGGGCAGGTCAGGTGGGGGCAGGTCAGGTGGGGACATCGTCACGCCCGTTCGACTTCCCGACCCACGCGTGCTGGTCGTATCCCAGGCCCTCCCAGTAGCCGGGGATGAGCTCCTCGGTCAGCTTGATGCCCTTGAGCCACTTCAGCGACTTGTAGCCGTACATGGGCGCCACGTAGAGCCGCGTGGGCCCACCGTGATCGTGCGTGACCGGCTTGCCTTCCATCTGCGTTGCGACAAGGACGTCCCGGCGGCGCGCCTGTTCCAGCGTCAGCGACTCGGTGTAGACGCCGTCGAAGGACGTGAACTGCACGGCACGGGCCTTCGGCGACACTCCGACCGCGTCGAGCAGATCGGCCAGCACGACCCCGACCCACTCCACGTCAGGAACGCGCCAGCCCGTCACGCACTGGAAGTCCCGCTCCAGCACCGTTTGCGGGAACCGTGCCAGGTCGGCCATGCCGAACGCCTGGGGCTTGTCGACGAGACCGCCGACGGTCACGCGGTGCGTGGCGGCGCTGCGCCGCTTCACCCTCCCGGTCACGGAGTAGTAGCGGAATCCGCCGGCGGCGGGCAGGACATCACCGATCGGCCCCACCGGCGCCAAGGCGCGACTCACGCCGTCCTGGACGGACGCTCCCACGGCGACCCCCGCCGCGCCGAGGCCGAGCATCCCGAGCACCACCCGCCGTCCGACGGGACTGCCTTCTGTTCGGTCCTCCTCGTTCACGCCTTTCATTCGAACACCGCGGCCTGCGCCTCGCCAGGTTTCCGTCATTCCCGTAAGACTTCGGACAGATCTGGGCCGGCCCTAAGCTGGGCGCATGGCCACGAAGGTTCAACTCGCCCAGCGTCCGGAAGCCGACGACCTGCTCGGACGCAGCCCGCTGGCCGTGCTGGTCGGCATGCTCCTGGACCAGCAGGTCCCCATGGAATGGGCGTTCTCCGGTCCGTACACCATCGCCCAGCGGCTCGGTTCCGACGACCTGGACGCGCACGAGATAGCCGCCCGCGATCCGGAACGGTTCGCGGCACTGCTGTCGGAGAAGCCCGCCGTCCACCGCTACCCGGGTTCGATGGCCAAGCGCATCCAGCAGCTGTGCCAGTTCCTAGTAGAGAACTACGACGGGAACGCAGAGAAGATCTGGCTGGACGCAGACAGCGGCAAGGATCTGTTCAAGCGCCTCCACGCCCTCCCCGGCTTCGGCAAGCAGAAGGCACAGATCTTCCTGGCCCTCCTGGGCAAGCAGTACGGAGTCCGTCCTGAGGGCTGGCGCGAGGCCGCCGGGGCGTACGGCGAAGAAGGCTCCCACCGCTCCGTGGCCGATATAACCGGCCCCGAGTCCCTGGCCAAGGTCCGGGCCTTTAAGGCAGAGCAAAAGGGAACCAAATCGTCCAAGTAGCCTCACCCCGGACCGAGACGGTGGCATAACGGCGGTTTCGGCACCGCTCCAGTGAGCCGGCGCCCGCCAACACTCCCGAACACCCTCGGGTTGACGCCCTGTCGTGTGCGGGAGCCGTAACATCTCCTACTCGCCGTCTCCGGCGGGCCGTCTTCGCGCCCTCCGGCACGGTGTCCGAAACCGACGCGTTCGTCTGGGACCGAAGGGAACGAGGATGTTCAGCAGGGGTTCCGTACTCGGCGAACCATCGGGATGATGAGTACCTGACTTCGACCGGTGTTGTGATGGAGGCGGGAGCGCTAGCCTGCTCCCATTCACTCATAGTGATGAAAACTTGCCGCGCGGTACGGGACCCTCTGGGGCGGAGGTGTTGTCCATGAGCACCGAGACGTCCGTTCCCCATCCTCGGGTCTCTGGGGTGGAGGGGCGGCCCATGGATGCGTCGGACGCCGCGCTGTACGCGACATTGCTGACGGAGGCCCCGGGCGGGCTCGCGTTCTTCGACCGTGAGCTGCGCTGCCGCCGCGCCAACGACGCACTGGCCGAGCTCCTGGGGGTTCCGGTGCGCGATCTGCAGGAGCGCAGGCCGTCCGAGGCGCTGCCCGGGGCGTTGGCGACGGCGTTCGAGACGGCCCTCCGCAAGGTGATCGCCGAGGACCGCTCGCTGAACGACTCCGATCTGGTCGTTCCGGCCGCCCAGGACGCGGCGCCCGAGGAGGCCACGGGCGTGGCCCCAGAGGGCGATGAGCGGATTCTGGCCTGCACGTGGCTGCCGGCCAAGGACGCCGACGGTGAGCCCGTCGGCGTCGTCCTGACCGCGCAGGACGTCACGGAGCGCCGCAGGGCCGAGGAGGTCATCCGCCGCAAGGAGCAGCGTTACCGCTCGCTCGTGGAGGCCAGCGCCCAGGTCGTGTGGGTCGCCGCCCCGGCGGGCGGCGTGATCGACGACGCGCCCGAATGGCGCGCGATCACCGGGCAGGCGCCGGACGACTACGCGGAGGGCGGCTGGCTGGCGGTGGTCCATCCCGAGGACCGGCCGCGGATCGAGGCCGCGTGGCGCGACTGCGTCCAGGAGAACCGGGTCTTCGAGACCAACTACCGGATCCGCACCAAGAGCGGAACCTTCCGGCACTTCGACGTGCGGGCCGTGCCCATCTGGCAGGGCGACGCGGTGATCGAATGGGTCGGCGCCAACACCGACGTCACCGGCCAGCGCGAGGCCGAGGAGATGCGCGGCCGGCTGACCGAGCAGCTGTCGGCGGCGGCGCTGCGCACGGCGCGCCTCCAGCAGGCCACCTCGATGCTGGCCGAGGCCCTGACCGTGTCCCAGGTCGTCCAGGTCATCACCGAGGTGGGGCGGTCGGCCATCGGCGCCGACTACTCCGCCGTGGCGCTGCTGGACGACGACAAGCTCCGCCTCAGCGTGGTGGCGCCGTCCCAGCAGGGCGCGGACGGCGAGACCGGTCCCGTCTCCCGGGACGAGATCAAGGTCAGTGACCAAACCGTGATGTCGGTCGCGGTGCGTGAGAGCCGGCCGTTCCTGGCCGAGCATCCCGACAGCCTGCGCCTGCAGCTCGGCCACGGCGAGAAGGACCTGTTCGCCCAGCACACCGAAGAGCGTGCCTGGGTTGGCCTGCCGCTACTGGCGGCCGGCGCTCCCATCGGCGCGCTCCGTTTCTCGTTCACCCGCCCTAGGGAGATCACCGAAGAGGAACGGGTCTTCCTGGAAGCGCTCGCCGGGCAGTGCGCCCTGGCGGTCGAACGGGCGCTGCTGCTCGAGCGCGAGCACCGGACCGCGGAGGAACTCCAGCGCAGCCTCCTGCCGAGCGACCTTCCGCAGCTGCCGGGCATGGTGCTGGCGGCCCGCTACAACCCGGCTACGCGGCACGTCCAGGTCGGCGGTGACTGGTACGACGTGTTCCGGCTGCCCGACGACAGGCTCGCCGTGGCCGCTGGGGACGTCATGGGCAAGGGCGTCCTCGCGGCGGCCGGAATGGGCCGCGTCCGCAACGCCCTGCGCGCCCTCGCGCTGAACGATCCGCGCCCCGCCGCGGTCCTGGCCGGCCTGGACCGGCTGTTCAGCGCCACCGAGGACGAGGAGCAGTTCACCACGGTCGCGTACGCGGTCATCGACCCGGAGACCGGGCAGGGGGCGTTCAGCAACGCAGGGCACCCGCCACCCCTCCTGATCTCGCCGGACACGCCCGCGCGCGTCAGCACGGTCGAGCCGGGGACGCCCCTCGGCTGGCCGAGCCAGCGACAGCAGACAAGTTTTTCCATCGAGACCGGCAACACTGTGGTGTTCTATTCCGATGGACTTGTGGAGAACCGTAGGCGTGGGGTGGACGCCGGGCTGGAGGAGCTCGTCGCCGTCGCGGCGGACGCCCCACCTGAAGTGGTAGGAGATCCCGAGAGACTCGTCGACTTCCTGGTCGATCGGATGCTTGCCGGCTACGAGCAGGTAGACGATGTGACCGTGCTTGCCCTGCACGTCCCGCCAGAACCCGTGTGAAGGCCGCCGGCCGCGTGAAGACGGCCCGGCACGTACGAAGGACCATCCCGCGCCCTCTAAGGTGGAGAGTTACGGGGTAGGACTTCACAGGCGGAATGCGCAGCAGTGCCAGAATGCTTGACCCAGCGAGAGCGGGTACGCTGCGGTCCCGCACCGGGAGGTCCGCTCTGTGTGTGGTCCCACCCAGTGTGAGGCCGGGCCCGTCAGGGCACTTGGGTCAACCAAGCCACACGTTCGTTCGAGAGGTATTTGTGTCGCCTGCTAGCTCGACCTCGAAAGCGTCAGATCTGCACGATCACGTCATCGCGCAACTGATCGAGCGTGGACGGTCCCAGGGTTACCTCGAAGCCGACGACGTACGCCGTACGTTCGAGGAGGCCGACATCCCCGTGTCGAAGGCCTCCAGCATTCTGCGGAGCCTCAGCAAGGAGGGTGTGACCGTCATGGTGAGCGCTGCCGACTCCGCGGCGCCCAAGCGTCCGCGCAAGCGCGGGACGCCGCCGGCGCGCAGGCCCAGGACCGCTGCGGCGGCCAAGGAGCAGCCCGACACGGTGACCGCCGTCGTCGGCGACGACGCGGCCCCTTCCGCGGCTCCCGAGGTCGTCCCGGAGGAGGCCGCCGCCGCGCCGCGCCCGGCCGCCAAGCCCGCCGCGCCGAAGAAGGCCGCGCCCGCCAAGAGCGCCAAGGCCAAGAAGGCCGCGCCCGCGAAGAAGGCCGCGGGCCCGGCGGCGCCGGTCAAGCCCGTCAAGTCCGTCAAGAAGGCGGCCGACGACCCCGAGGTCGAGGACGAGGTCGACGTCGAGCTCGACGAGGACCTGGCGGTCCTCGACGTCGAGCTCGAGGACGCCGCGGCCCCCGAGGTCGAGGAGGCGCCCGAGGCCGAGGAGGAGGCCCCGGCCGCGCCCGCGGCCAAGGCCGTCCCCGCCGGCAAGCAGGCCGCCGAGGGCACCCCGACCTCCGAGGAGGAGGGCTTCACCCTCGGCGACGACGACGAGGACGCGCCCGCGCAGCAGATCGCCGCGGCCGGCGCCACCGCCGACCCCGTCAAGGACTACCTCAAGCAGATCGGCAAGGTCCCGCTGCTGAACGCCGAGCAGGAGGTGGAGCTCGCCAAGCGCATCGAGGCGGGCCTCTTCGCCGAGGAGCGGCTCGCCGCCGACGGCCCCGCGATGTCCCCCGAGGACACCGAGGACTTCGAGTGGATCGCCGAGGACGGCCGCCGCGCCAAGAACCACCTGCTGGAGGCCAACCTCCGGCTGGTCGTCTCGCTGGCCAAGCGCTACACCGGGCGCGGGATGCTGTTCCTGGACCTGATCCAGGAGGGCAACCTGGGCCTGATCCGCGCGGTCGAGAAGTTCGACTACACCAAGGGCTACAAGTTCTCCACGTACGCCACCTGGTGGATCCGGCAGGCGATCACCCGCGCGATGGCAGACCAGGCCCGCACCATCCGCATCCCGGTGCACATGGTCGAGGTCATCAACAAGCTGGCGCGCGTGCAGCGGCAGATGCTCCAGGACCTGGGCCGCGAGCCCACCCCGGAGGAGCTGGCCAAGGAACTCGACATGACCCCGGAGAAGGTCGTCGAGGTCCAGAAGTACGGCCGCGAGCCGATCTCGCTGCACACCCCGCTGGGCGAGGACGGCGACAGCGAGTTCGGCGACCTCATCGAGGACTCCGAGGCCATCGTCCCGGCGGACGCGGTCAGCTTCACCCTCCTCCAGGAGCAGCTCCACTCCGTCCTGGACACGCTCAGCGAGCGTGAGGCGGGCGTGGTATCGATGCGGTTCGGTCTCACCGACGGCCAGCCGAAGACGCTGGACGAGATCGGCAAGGTCTACGGGGTGACGCGCGAGCGCATCCGCCAGATCGAGTCCAAGACCATGTCGAAGCTGCGTCACCCGTCCCGGTCCCAGGTGCTGCGCGACTACCTCGACTGACCGGAGTCTTAGCGGGGGGCCTCGTCCCGGACCGGGACGGGGCCCTTACCGTGTCCGCGGACACTCTCCTACCGGCGCGTCCCCCGTGCGCCGGTCGCCGCCGTGTAACGGCCTTTTAACATCGCGGTAGCGTGCGCCGTCTTGCGTCTTCCTATTGTCACGCCATGGGATTGACAGAGCTCGACCGGGCCCCTGGACGTTCGGTGGAGCAGAGCGGGGTGGGGGCCTCCTTGGTCCGTGCACGTCAGCTGCGGGTGCTGGGCGGCCACCCGTGGCGTGATCCTCATCTGGACTGGGCGGTCGACGCCGTCCGGGACCGCCGCCTGCGCGTCGGAGCGCACGCGCTCGCCGTGAGCCGCGTCGACCCGGAGGTGCGGTCGGTCCGTGTCGAGGCGTTGTCGAGGGCCGCGGTGGGCTTCAGCCGGGACGTCGAGGCGCTCGTCGCCGAGGATCCGACCAATCCCGACCTCTGGCTGTGGCTCGGCCGGACGAGGGTGGAGGAGGCGTGGCGGATCCGTCCGGAGGCGCGTGCGCGGGCCGTGCAGGCGAAGAGTTACACCACGTACACGAAGTCGATGCAGTCCGCTCGCGAACCGCTGATGCGGGCGGCGTCGTTGTGGCCGGACGACCCCGTCCCGTGGGAGGCGATGCTCTGGTACGCGCTGGGCCTCGGCCTCGACCGGGAGGAGAAGGACGCGCTGTGGCTGCAGGCGAGCGGGCGGTGCCCCACCCTTTACGGGGCGCATGTGGCGCGGGTGGTGAGCCTGTCCCCCCAGTGGGGAGGCATGACGGACGAGATGTTCGGCTTCGCCCGAACGGCCGCGGGCATGGCCCCCCGTGAGGACCCCAGGGCCGCGCTGATCCCGCTCGCCTACTTCGAGTACTTCGTGCAGGAGCGTTCGGGCGTGATCCGAGGCGCGTCCTCGTGGTTCTCCCCGGAGGAGCGCCGGGAGGTGGAGGCCGCCGCACGTGGCTGGTTCGAAGGGCACCGTCTCCATCCCCGGACGATCGAGGCGCACAACCTCTTCGGTGCCGCGTTCCATCTCGCCGACGCGCGGCGTCTGGCACGGCAGCATCTGCTCCGGACGTGGGGGCGGCCGAGCAGCCTTCCCTGGACGTACCTGGGAGGCGACGAGGTGAACCAGTTCGTCAAGGCATGCCGGCACCTGAACGTCGGCACGGCCTGAGTTCTGCGGGGCGGGGCTGGGAGCCCCCGTTCAGTCGTTCAGGATGACGTCGAGGTTCGTGCCGTCCAGTTCCGCGGTGTGCCCGAGGTCGGCGACGGCCTTCAGCAGCTCGTCGGGGGTGCGCGGTGCCGCGCCCGCCTTGAGCAGGTCGTGCGCGATCCGCCCGCGGGTCGCCTTCGCCATGTGGCTCACCACGGTCCGCTGCGTCTCGCCGCCGACGACCCGTTCCCGGAACACCCGCACGGCCACCGCCGGCCGGGGCGCCTTCCAGACGGACGCGTACGGCCCGGAGCGCATGTCGACGATCAGGCCGCCGTCGTCGAGCCGCAGCGCCTCCCGCATCGCCGGGCGCCACAGCGCGCCCAGGCGGCCCGCAGCGGGCAGGGACACCGCCATGGCCAGCCGGTATGCCGGGACGCGGTCGGTGAGCCTCAGCGCTCCCCACAGGCCCGAGAAGACGACGACCTGCTCGGCGGCGGACGCGGCATCGAGGTCGGAGAGGTCCAGGTTGTCGTAGAGGACGCCGGTGTACAGCCGCGCGACCGGCAGCGTTGCGGACTCGCGCAGCGCCCTGTTGCGGGCCAGCGCCTCCTCGGCCTGCCCCGCCGGCAGCTTGAGGATGCTCGGCGCGCCGGCGCGCCGGCTCACGTCGCTCAGCGCCCCCAGAAGGCGCTCACGCAGCGGGTTGAGGCCCGGGAAGCTCAGTGACGCCAGGTCCACGGGAGGGCCGTCCCCATCGGCGGCCTTCTTCTCCGACGGCGGCAGCAGGATGTGCACGATCCTCCCGAGGGCAGTGGTGTTCCAGGACGGTGGTACGGGCGCAGCCGAGGTGACCGGTACTTGCGCAGGTCAACGACCATCATCCCCGGGTGAAGAATGTCACTTCGGAGTGAGAGTCGCGTGGAATGCGTGATCCCCGTCACGGATTGTAAGCAGAGAGTGCCCACATCGTGACTCGCTGGAGTTATCCGGAATGGCGAACGGCGGCCACCGTCTCCGATGGCCGCCGTTCATGGCTCCTGCTATATGGGGATCTACCGCTCTTCGGCTGTAGCGGTGGCCGATGTTTCGGTCAGCCGGTCTGTCTCGTCCTGAATGTCGGCCCCGTTGGAACGGAGAGCCTCTGCGTACTTGCGACCGTGGTGGGCGCAGAACAGAAGGTCGCCGCCGCCTACAAGGACCGCACGGACGTAGGCCTGGGCGCCGCAGCGGTCGCATCGGTCGGCGACGGTCAGCGGCTTGGTTGGGGCAAGGGCTCCAGTCACGGCACCTTCCTCATGCTCGGGGTCGGTACTTAGGAGAACATCTAACCCGACGTGAACGTTCCCAACCTGCTTGTTCGTACGCCCACAGCAGAATGGGCCAATTAGTGATCGAGGTCACATCAATGCGCCTCCCATCTGAACAGGCGTACGGCGATCAGTGAACCGGCCACCGCGACGCCCAGCAGGATGCCGATCTGGGGGAGGACGGACCCCGGCCCGAGACCGCGGCTCATCACATTGAGCATCCCTTCGTTCAGGTAGCGCAGCGGGAAGATGTGGGACATCGTCTGCATCCAGCCCGGGGCCTGTTCCAAGGGGAAGAACGAACCGCCCAGGAACGCCATGGGCAAGACGATCAGCTGCGTCACCGCGTTGGCCGTCTCCTGGGTCTTCGCCCACGCCCCCACGAGCATGCCTATCGACAGGAAGGCGAGCACACCCGCGGTCAGCAGCGGTATGGCCATCCACCAGGCGCCCTCAAGCTGCAGCCCGAACATCGGGAGCCGCGCCACCAGCACGAACAGCGCGAACTGCACGAGGGCGATGGCGAGACTGACTGCGACGCGCGCGGCGAACACGGTGGGTATCGGGGCAGGGGAGAGCTGGAGGCGGCGCAGGAGTCCCTTGGTCCGCCATGTCACGAGCGTCTGGGACGCGCCGAAAACGGCCGCCGAGGCCAGGGCCCAGCCCAGCAGGCCGGGGGTGAAGAACTGGATGGCCTTGAGTGAGTCGTCCTCCACCTGCTGGGTGGCGAGCGTGTAGGCGGGCGGCTGACCGGTGGCGGCCTGGTTCGCCGCCTGGATGATCGAGTTCATCAGCCCGCGCACCGTCCCGGCCGTGACCTGTTCGGCCGCGGAGTAGTGCACAACGAGGCGGTTGCCGCGCTGCTCCACGGCGCCCGCCGCATCGCCCTTCTCCACCTGGCGGAGCGCGTCGGCGCGGTCGGACGCCGCAGTGACCGTGAGGACCTTGCCGAGCTCGTCGCCGCCCTGGGCGAGCGCCTGCTCCAGCACCGGCGCCTGGCCGATCTTCAGCACCTCCACCTTGGGCGTGGACTGGCCGCTGAAGATCCCGCCGAAGATGACCAGGAACATCAGAGGGAACAGGACGGTGAAGAACAGCGCGGACCTGTCCCGCCGGAAACCGAGGTACATCGCACGGGAAAGGCTCTTGAAGCTCTGGTACGCGCTCATGCCCTGTACTCCCGTCCGGTGACCTCTAGGAAGACGTCCTCAAGCGTGGCGCCGCGGATCTGGACCCCGTCGAGCGCGTCCTTGGCCGCCATGGCCGCGACCACCGCCGATGGGTCGCGGGTGGAGATGGTCAGCGAGACGCCGTCGTCGCTGGTCTCGTCCGCTCCAGGGAGGAGCCGCGCGTCCTCCGCCGTGAGGACGCCGCTGGCCACGCTGATCCTGGCCGGGGCGTCCAGGCCGCGGACCAGTACGGCCGGCGGGCCGAGCCGCAGGATCCGGCCGGCGTCCATGATGGCCACGCGGTCGCAGAGGATCTCCGCCTCGTCCATGTAGTGCGTGGTCAGGACGACCGTGCGGCCCCCCGTGTTGATCTCCCGCAGGACGTCCCAGAGGTTGCGGCGGGCCTGCGGGTCCAGGGCGGCGGTGGGCTCGTCCAGGAACACGATCTCCGGGTCGTGCACGAGCGCGCAGGCGATGGACAGGCGCTGCGCCTGCCCGCCCGAGAGCTTCTCGACCGGGACGTCTGCCTTCCCGTCCAGCCCGACCAGCTCCAGCATCGCGTCGCTCTTCCCGGCGGGGACGCCGTACAGCGAGCCGAACGTCCGGAGCTGCTCGCGCGTCGTCAGCCGCTCGAAGAACGACGACGACTGCAGCTGGACCCCGATCCGGGGCAGCAGCCCGGGGTTGCGCGGCCACGGCGACATGCCGAGCACCGACACCTGCCCCTCGTCTGCCTCCCGCAGGCCCTCGATGATCTCCAGTGCGGTCGTCTTCCCCGCGCCGTTCGGGCCGAGGATGCCGAAGAACTCGCCCTCCTCGACGGCGAACGTCACCCCGTCCACGGCCCGGACGTCCCCGTATCGCTTGCGTAGCCCTGTGACCTCGATCGTTTGCGCCATGCGGAGGACGATAGGTGCGCGCCGAGACGGAGCACACCCACCCAAAGGTGGACCTTCAGGTCTAGAAGTCGGAGCGCCGGGGCCCGCGCCGGGTAGCCTGGCCAGTCGACCGGGTCCGCCGTGCCGGCGTGCCACAGCGCCGGTGGCGGCGAGCCTCCAGGTGGATTGTCGGCGGCCGGGGGTAACCTTCTGCCGACCGTCCTACCCCCGAGGAGCACACGCACGTTGACCGCCGCGACCGCCGAAGCGACAACCGAAGACCCGCACGGCTACTCCGCCCGGCACCTGTCGGTGCTGGAGGGCCTGGAGGCCGTGCGCAAGCGACCCGGGATGTACGTCGGGTCGACCGACAGCCGGGGTCTCGCCCACTGCCTGTGGGAGATCGTCGACAACTGCGTCGACGAGGCCCTCGCCGGATACTGCACCCACATCAGCGTGACGATGCACGCCGACGGGTCCTTCGAGGTGGCCGACAACGGCCGCGGCATCCCGGTCGACCTGGAGCCCAAGACCGGGCTCGCCGGTGTCGAGCTGGTGATGACCCGGCTGCACGCGGGCGGCAAGTTCGGCGGGGTCTCCTACACGGCGTCCGGCGGCCTGCACGGTGTCGGCGCCTCCGTGGTCAACGCGCTGTCCGCCCGCCTGGACGTGGAGGTCGACCGCGACGGCCACACCCACGCGATCAGCTTCCGCCGCGGCCTGCCCGGCGAGTTCGCCGACGACGGCCGCCCGAACGCGCGGTTCAAGAAGAAGTCCGGCGTCCGGCAGATCCGCAAGGTCGCCAAGAAGGTCACCGGCACCCGGGTCCGCTTCTGGCCCGACCTCCAGATCTTCCTGAAGGAGGCCACGGTCGACCAGGGCCTCGTCCTGGACCGGATGCGCCAGACCGCGTTCCTCATCCCCGGCCTCACCATCGACGTCCGCGACGAGCGCGGCGAGGAGATCCTCGACGAGACGTTCCGGTTCGACGGCGGCATCGGGGAGTTCTGCACCTACCTCGCCAAGGACGCCCCCATCATCGACGTCCTGCGCCTCCAGGGCCGCGGGCACTTCACCGAGACCGTCCCCGTCCTGGACGACCAGGGCCACCTGACCCCCACCGACGTGGAACGCGACCTCGAGGTCGACATCGCGCTGCGCTGGGGCAGCGGCTACGACACCGTCACCAAGTCGTTCGTCAACGTGATCGCCACCCCCAAGGGCGGCACGCACGTGCGCGGCTTCGACCGCGCCGTGCTGAAGGTGCTCAACGAGCAGCTCCGCGCCACCAGGCTGCTGAAGAACGGCGACGAGGACGTCATCAAGGAGGACGTCCTGGAGGGCCTCACCGCCGTGGTGACGGTCCGGCTGCCCGAGCCTCAGTTCGAGGGCCAGACGAAGGAGGTCCTCGGCACCTCCGCGGCCACCCGCATCGTCTCCCAGGTCGTCACGCGCGAGCTGCGCCAGATCTTCGAGAACCCGCCGCGCGGCCAGAAGCAGCCGCTGCGGGCGGTGCTGGAGAAGGTCGTCGGCGCCGCGAAGACCCGGATCGCCGCCCGCACCCAGCGCGACAACCAGCGCCGCAAGAACGCGCTGGAGAACTCCGCGCTCCCGGCCAAGCTCGTCGACTGCCGCACCGCCGACGACCGCAGCGAGCTGTTCATCGTCGAGGGCGACTCGGCGCTCGGCACCGCCAAGCTGGCCCGCGACTCCGAGTTCCAGGCGCTGCTGCCGATCCGCGGCAAGATCCTCAACGTGCAGAAGGCGTCCGTCGCCGACATGCTCAAGAACGCCGAGTGCGCCGCGATCATCCAGGTCATCGGGGCCGGCTCGGGACGCACCTTCGACAGCACCGTGGCCCGCTACGGGCGGATCATCCTGATGGCGGACGCCGACGTCGACGGCTCCCACATCCGCTGCCTGCTGCTGACCCTGCTCTACCGCTACATGCGGCCCATGCTGGAGGAAGGGCGCGTGTACGCGGCCGTCCCGCCGCTGCACCGCATCGAGCTGACCAAGCCCAAGAAGGGCCAGGACAAGTACGTCTACTGCTACAGCGACGGCGAGCTCACCCGCAAGCTGGTCGAGTTCGAGCGCAAGGGCCAGCGCTGGAAGGAGCCCGTCCAGCGGTACAAGGGCCTCGGTGAGATGGACGCCGACCAGCTCGCCGAGACCACCATGGACCCGCGGCACCGCATCCTGCGCCGCATCCGCATCGAGGACGCCGAGGAAGCCGCCAAGATCTTCGACCTGCTGATGGGCAGCGACGTGGCACCGCGCCGCGCGTTCATCACCGCCGGCGCCTCCGAGCTCGACGCCGAACGCATCGACGTGTGACCCCGGCAGGGTGGACGGGCGTCCACCCTGCGGTGGAGAGCGGAAGTCCAGCCCGGCACCGATGTACCGGTGGCCGCCGCGGGCGTAGCTTCGGTGACCATGGACACGCCCGACAGCGCTCCGACCGCAGTCCCTGGGACCGGCGCCCGGCGGCGCGTCGTGATCTGCAAGGCGCGTCCCGTGGACGGGGTCATCCGCGCCGTCGTCGTGGGTCTCCTGGTGACGTGGGGCCTGGTGGTCTACGTCCGGGACATGGCGGACGCCGATCCGATGCAGGCGTTGCGCGGCCCCGGGCCGGCCCTCGTCCTGCTCAGCGCGGTCCTGTTCGGGACGCTGGGCAGCGGCCTGTGGGTCGGACGGCACCGCGGCTCCAGCCGGTGGCGGCTGGGGATCGTCCTGCTGCTGGTGTCGATGGCGGCGGCGGTGACGCTGTACGCGGCCACCCCGGCGGCGGACCGCGGCCTGCTCTTCTGCATGGCGGCCCTGTGGGCGCTGCTGATCCGGCTCCCGCTGCGCTGGGGCGTGGCGGTCAGCGCACTCACCATCGGGACGATCGGCGGGCTGGGCGAGGTCTTCCGCGACGGCGCCGACCTGGGGCTGCTGGCCGCCTTCGCCGGGATCACGGCGGGCGGCGTCGCCAGCCGGCAGAACGCGGTCGCGCAGGAGGCGACGCGCCGCGCGGAGGCCGCCAACGCCGTCCTCGCCGAGCGGTCGCACATCGCACGCGAGATCCACGACATCCTCGCCCATTCGCTGTCGGCGCAGATCGTCCATCTGGAGGGCGCCAGGCTGCTGCTCTCCCGGGACGGTGACCGCGTGCAGGCCCTGGACCGGGTGGAGCGCGCGCGGAACCTCGCCCGCTCGGGCCTGGAGGAGACGAGGCGGGCCCTGGCGACGCTGCGCGGCGAGATGCCGGAACCGCAGGAGGTCCTCGCCGAACTGGCCGAGGAGTTCTACCAGAGCACCGGCCGTCCCTGCGATGTGCGGGTGACGGGCGAGCCGCGCGAACTGCCGCCTCAGGCGGGCCTGACCGTCGTGCGCACCGCGCAGGAGGCGCTCACCAACGTCCGCAAACACGCGCCCGGCGCGCGCGCACACGTGACGCTGCGCTACCTCGGCGACAAGGTCGAGCTCGAGGTGACCGACAGCGGCGGCACGGAGCCCGTCGTTGCGGCGGACGGCGGGGGGTACGGCCTGGTGGGCATGCGCGAACGTGCCGAGCTGATCGATGGCACCCTGATGACCGGGCCGGACGGCAGGGGGTTCCGCGTGTCCCTCCGGGTGCCGGTGTGACGGGAGACGGGGCGCGGTGAGCGAGAAGACGAGAATCCTGGTCGTCGACGACCAGACCGTGGTGCGCGAGGGCCTGGTCCTGCTGCTCGAACTGCTGCCCGGCCTCGACGTGGCCGGGTCGTGCGGGGACGGCGAGCGGGCCGTGGCGATGGTCGCGGAACTCAACCCCGACGTCGTCCTGATGGACCTGCGGATGCCGCGCATGGACGGCGTGGAGGCGACACGCCGGATCAAGCGGGCCCACCCGGACGTCGAGGTCGTCGTCCTCACCACCTACGCCGACGACGAGTCGATCTTCGCCGCGCTGCGCGCCGGGGCCCGCGGCTACCTCACCAAGGACGCCGGCGCGGACGAGATCGCCCGCGCCGTCGACGCGGTCCGCGGGGGAGCGGCGCAGCTCGACCCGGCCGTGCAGCGCCGCCTGGTCGAGGCGGTCGCCACCGAGCCGCGTCCCGGCCGTCCCGCCGGGAGCGCCCTGCCCGACGGGCTCACCCGGCGCGAGGCCGAGGTGCTCACCCTGATCGCCCAGGGGCGCTCGAACGGCGAGATAGCCGGTGACCTGTTCATTTCCGAGGCGACGGTCAAGACGCACATCAACAACCTGTTCGCCAAGGCGAACCTCCGCGACCGGGCCCAAGCCGTCACCTACGCCTACAGGCACGGCCTCGCGGGGTGAACGACCGCGGCGTAACTCTGCCGGTGTTGTTCGGCCGGTGTTGTTCAAGCGGTGTGATTACCGCCGGCGTAATTACACCGGCTCGTTGCCGGGCTTCCATTTGATCCCGCAGCCGAGGCTGGGCGTGTGCGGCTCGGGGACGGCCTTGCCCGCGAGCACCAGGTCCAGGGCCGCCCGTAGCGAGGCGCCGTCGGACGGTACGTCGTTCCTGGGGCGAGCCCCGTCGAACTCGCCTCGGTAGGCGAGCTTGCGTTCCCGGTCGTACAGGAAGAAGTCCGGTGTGCAGGCGGCCTTGAACGCCTTCGCCGTTTCCTGGGATTCGTCCACCAGGTACGGGAAACGGAATCCGGCGCGCTTGGCCTGCTCACGCAGGTGGTCGGCGTCGTCGTCCGGATAGTTCGAGACGTCGTTGCTGCACACGGCGACGGTGGCGAGCCCCTTGGCCGCGTACTCCGCGGTGACGGCGCCGATCGCGTCCTCGATGCGCCGCACGTACGGGCAGTGGTTGGACAGGAAGACCACCAGCAGGGCGGACGCGTCCGCGAAGTCCGCCTCCGACACGGTGCCGCCCTCGACGGACGGGAGCCGGAACGCGGGGACCGCTGAACCGAGCGGGACCATGAACGATGCGATAGCCATGCGCCCATCATCCTGCACCGAGGACCAAGCGACCGCTTGCTAGGCTTCGCCCCATGCCGTCTCAGGAGCACATGAAGCAGGCCCTCCAGACCTACATCGACGCCTTCAACGCGGGTGACACGGCGGCCATTTCCGGCCTCTACGCCGACGACGCCGTCATCGAGGACCCGGTCGGCAACCCGCCGATCAGCGGCCGCGCCGGGATCGAGGAGTTCTACACCAACGCCATCGCCGGCGGAGCCAAGCTCACCCTCGACGCCCCGATCCGCGGCTCCCACGGCGACCGGGCGGCGATGGCCTTCACCGTCGACATCCCGGGCATGCGGATCCGCGCCATCGACGTCATGACCTTCAACGCCGACGGCAAGATCGTCCGCATGGACGCCCACTGGGGGCCGGACGACATCGAGACCTGAGGGCTTGTCGCCGCCGACCTCGGCGACGTAGGCGAGCGCGTGACCTGGCAGGTGCGGCGAGGCCGCCGGGCGGGAGCGGTGCGTCGGTCCGCGGCGAAGCACCCTCCCGCTCACCGGGACGTTCCGGTGCCCGCGTCGCGGGCGTCCGGCAGAGTCATGCTCGACCCAGCCCAGCGTGGAAGGGGCCGCGGCGTGGTCAACCGGAGTCATCGGTACGCGAAGATCAACGGTCTCGACGTCCACTACGTGGAGGCGGGGCAGGGACCGCTCGTCGTCCTCCTGCACGGCTTCCCGCACCTGTGGTTCAGCTGGCGCCACCAGATCGGCCCGATCGCCGAGGCGGGTTTCCGGGTCGTGGCGCCCGACATGCGGGGCATGGGCGACACGAGCGGCCCGGCAGAACCCCGGGAGTACGGCGTCGACCGGATCGTCGGAGACCTGGTCGGCCTCCTCGACCATCTCGGCGAGGAGAAGGCGGTCTTCAGCGGCCTCGATTTCGGGCTGTTCGCCGCCTATGACCTCGCCTACCACCATCCCGAGCGGATCGCCGCGATCATCGGGCTGGAGAACCCGTTCATCACGCCGAGCGAGGAACCCCCGCTGGCGCTGGCCGCCCGGCAGGCCGGTAGGCACTTCAACCACATCCACTACTTCATCGCCCCGGGCGTGGCCGACCGTGATCTCGACGCGGCGCCGGGCGAGTTCCTGCGCAAGCTGTTCTACGCGCTTTCCAGCGACTACCACTATCTCGACGTCTGGCGAAAGCCTCCGGGCACCTCCTATATCGACGCCCTGCCGGAGACGCCGCCCCTTCCGTGGCCGTGGCTGACCGAGGCGGAACTGGAGTTCTACGTGGCGGCCTACAGTCGCAGCGGCTTCACAGGCGCCTTGAACTGGTACCGGGCGATGGACCTCTCCTGGGAGTACCGCAAGTCGTACGCCGGAAGGAAGAACCCCGTGCCCTTCTATTTCATCGGGAGCGAGCAGGACGCCGACCTGGAAGGCTGGCACGGCCGCGATCCCCTCACCAAGTTGGCGCGGCACCACGAGGACGTTCGCGACGTACGGATGATAAAGAACGCCGGACACATGATGCAGATGGAGAAACCCGCCGAGACGACGGCGGCCATGCTGGAATTCCTGACCACCGGCAGGGAGTCGGGATGGGCCTGACCGAAGACCGCGTGGCGGTGGTCACCGGGGCCAGCCGAGGCGCCGGCAAGGGAATCGCGCTGGCACTGGGCGAGGCCGGGACGACCGTCTACGTGACGGGACGGACCGGGGCCGCAGGCGAGACGGAGCTGCCAGGCACGGTCTACGAAACGGCGGCGGAGATCGACCGGCGGGGCGGCACCGGAATTCCGGTGATCTGCGACCACTCCCAGGACGACCAGGTTGAGGCCCTGTTCGAGCAGGTTGAGCGGGAGCACGGCGGGCTGGACGTCCTCGTGAACAATGCGTTCGCCATTCACCCGGACCTTGCCCGCAAGGGCCCCTTCTGGGAGAAGTCGCTCGCACTCCAGGACATGTTCGACGTGGGAATGCGCTCCGCCTACGTCGCCAGCTACTACGCGGCACCCCTGCTCATCAAGAACGGCGCGGGCCTCATCGTCAACACCTCGTCATTCGGCGGCCGCTGCTACATGCACGGCCCCGCCTACGGCGCAGGCAAGGCCGCGGTCGACAAAATGGCCCATGACATGGCCGTGGACTTCCGGCCCTACAACGTCGCCGTCATTTCCCTCTGGATGGGGTTGCTGAAGACGGAGCGGACCAAGGCTCTCTTCGAGGGCGCTCCCGACCGCTACGCGTCCTTCGCCGCCGCCGCGGAGTCCCCGGAGTTCAGCGGCCGCCTGGTCGACGCCCTGGCCCGCGACCCGGACTTGATGAAACGCAGCGGCCAGGTTCTCATCGGCGCCGAACTGGGCGAAGAACTGAACGTCCGTGACACCGACGGCACCCGCCCCCACTCCCACCGCGAGACCCTGGGAGATCCGCCGACCTTCAACAAGGCCGTCGTCCAGTAACCAGCGCAGGACCGGGTGAACGAGGTTTATCGTCGCCCAACCGGTCATGCATGAGTCATGCATGGACATGGCCCACCCGTCCCGAGTCCCCCTCGCGGGGAGGATTCCGCGTGCGAGGGGGAGCGCCTTGGGTGAAGTTCTCGCGCTGCTCTCGGCCCTGTTATTCGGCACGACGCACTTCCTCAACGGGCTGGTCGCCCGCCGCGTCGACAGCGCCGCCGTGGCCCTCATCGGGCAGGTCGGCGGCACGGTCCTGGTACTCGTCGTCGCCCCGTTGTTCATCGCACCGCAGGTCAGCGGCGGCGCGCTCGCCTGGGGCGCCCTCTCCGGCATCGGGAGCGGGATCGGCGTGGGCTTTCTCTACCGCGGCATGACCAGGGGGCGCTTCAGCGTCGTCGTCCCGCTGAGCGACGTGGCCGCCGTCGCCTTACCGGTGCTGGTCGGAGTCGCGCTCCTGGGGGATCGTCCGGCCGTCCTCGCCTGGTGCGGGATCGCCGTCGCCCCACCGGCGCTGTGGTTCCTCTCCCGCTCTGGGCGCGACGAGAGGGGCGGCACAGTGTCCGGCGCTCGGGACGGTCTCGTCGCCGGCGTGGGGTTCGCCCTGCAGTTCATCGCGCTCGCCCAGGCCGACACGGACGCCGGATTGTGGCCGCTGGCGGCCAGCCGCATCGCGTCGGTGCTGACGCTCCTGCCGCTGATCGTCCGGCGTCCTGCACGTGTCCGGATGCCCGCCGGCTTCGTCTACGGCTGCCTCGGAGTGGGGGCCCTTGGGACGACCGCGATGGCGTTGTACGTCCTCGCCACGCGTGAACAGCTGATGTCCCTGGTGGTCGTGCTGACCGCGCTGTACCCGGCCATCCCCGTGCTCCTCGGCGTCACCGTCCTGCGCGAACGCCTGACCCGGGCCCAGGGATTCGGACTGGCATGTGCCGCCGCCGCCATCGGGCTCATCTCCCTGGCCTAGGGCCGGCGCACCTGCTCGGACGCGGTGGTCGGGTCCGTGCCTCACTCAGGACGGCGACCGGCCCTCGTCCGCGGAGGCGAGGTGCGCCCGTTCCGCGGCGCCGACCGGGCACGTGGCGTTCTCCGCCGTGCACGCGTTCCGGTCGCACAGCCGGCACAGGCGGTCGGCGTGGCCGGGTCCCTGGTAGAGGCCCTCCAGGAGCTTCTCCAGGAGGACGCCGAGGGTCTCGAGTTGAGCCTCGTCGAAGCCGTCCAGCACCCGCCGCAGACCAGCGCCTCGCGTGTCCAGCAGATGCTCGGCGCAGCGGCGTCCCTCCTCGGTGGGGTGTACGCCGATGAGGTTGCCGACGAGGCGCCGTCGTTCCACCAGCCCCGAACGCTCCAGTGAATCGACCATGCGCACAGCCGCCGACTGCGTGAGGCCGACGCGCCGCCCGAGCTCCGTCACGCTCACGCCCGGCGCCGTACGCAGGATGATCAAGGCGGCGGCGTTGCTGGTGTTGAGCCGGAACGCGGCCACCGAGCGATCGCGCAGATCGTCGGTGACCGCGGTCGCGGCCGCCCCGAGCAGGTTCGCGACTCTCTCCGTTGTGGCATGCATGACTCATGCATTCCCGTTCTGAGCGGTGCAATCACATCGCCGGAGCGACTTCGCGTGACGGCGTCAGCTCTCGCAGGCCACGCCGTCGCCGTCGCGGTCGAGGTCGTAGATGTCCGAGCCGATGATGCGGACGGGACCCCGCACGTACGCCGGGCCGTTGCCGCTGCCGCCCGCGCAGTCGACGTCGCTGGCGATGGGCACGCAGGCTCCGCTGTAGTTCGGGTCGCAGGACCGGGCCCGCTTGGTGCCGACCGCGATGATCCGGGTGAGGGGTTTCCTCGTTACCCTCTCGCCCACCACTTTCGTGTCCGTCTTGGTGCCGTCGGTGTAGGTCACCTTGTAGGTGACGGTCTTGACGCCCGCGACGCCGCGTTGCCTCACCCTGGTGGTGCCCTTGGCGAGGGTGGGGTCGTTGACCCTTCTCGTCCTGTACGGGATCTTGCGCGTCCTCGTGACGGTGCGTTGCTCGACGGACGGGCTGGGCGCGGGGGACGCGGTCGTTGTGGCGGGCTCGCTCGCCGGAGAGGTGGTCGCGCCCGCCGCGGCATTCGAACCCGTCGCAGGCTGCTCGGCCGGTTCGGTGCAGCCGCCGATTGCGAGTAATGCACTGATCGCCGCAATGACCGGAATGAAACGTCCCATGATTCCCCCTAAGTAGGGATAAATCATCTGGCTGTCATCCCGGATGGGTCAATCGTGGAAAATACGTGGCGGTGAGCCGGGTCAATCCAGCCCGCGGACCCTCTTGGCGAGTTCGCTGAGCTTGTCGAACCGTTCACCGGCCTTGCGCATGGTCGGGGCGCCGGCCGTCTCGCCGCTGTCCGCCGCGATCGGGCTCACCACGTTCTCGGCTCCCTGCACGAACATGCCTCCATCCAGGGAGACGACGCCATAGAACTTCTTTGACTCCTGGGGGATGGGCCGCGCGCCGGGTTTGGAGGTGGGGGGCGGTGCGCCCTGCCAGCGCAAGAACCACACCGCCTGGCCTTGGGGCAGCGAGGCGCGCAGCGCGGCGATCGATTCCGGGGAATCCACGGTCGCTTCACCGGTGAATTCCACGACCACGTCCTTGAGTTCTGGCCGGAGCTTCCCATGCAGGACTTCGACCGGCCGTAGCACGACACCCGTCATCGGCACCCTGGCCTCGGGCGGTCCGACGACGCGGGTCCGGCGCACATCGGCGACCTCCGCGACGATCACGGCGGTGGCCGCGTCCGCGCCGGCCGCCAGGCTCTCGGGCGGCTCGACCAGCAGAGCGTTCGGCATCCGGAACCGCTCGAAGAATGCGACGTTCTCGCGGCGATGGGTGTCGAGTGCCGCTGCGGCGCCAGGGCGCGCGGTCTCGCTCTGCGGTGCGGCGGCGACTTCACCGCCGCCGTCGCCGCAGGCAGCGGTTACGGACGTGACCGTGATCAGCATGGCCACGGCTCGGAGCGAACGCATCTGCTTCATGACCTCAGCCGTTCGGTAGTGGCCATTGCTGTGGCCTGGCCGTGGTCATCTAGCGTGGCCGCGGCACCATCCTGCGATTGTAGGAAAAGTGCCGGGGGAGAGTGGGAAGGTCCCGGTCGCGTGGGCGAGCCGGGACCTTTGGTCATTCTTCGGTCGTGTCTTCTTCCGGGGGTTCGCCGATGGGGCCGCTGATGGCGGCTATCGGCTTGTCGAGCTTCTCGCCGGAGCCGTCCCGGCGACCCATCGTCACGTTGAGCATGACCGGTTTGCCGTTGGCGGCCGTGGCGCGGAGCGGGGTCGGGGCCGCCCACGCCTGGAGGAGGACGTCCTCGCCCTTGAGGAAGCGGTGCGAGCGGACGCCGCCGGTCGCGCGGCCCTTGGCCGGGAAGTCGGCGAAGTCGGCCAGCTTGATCGCGCCGGTCTGGGTGCCGGGCAGGGCGGACGACGCACCGGAGATCGTGATGACGCGGGCCTCGCGGGCGGGGTCGAGGGCGCCGAACCACAGGACGCGGGCCCCCGCGCCCAGCTTGATCCCCGCCATGCCGCCGGCGGCGCGGCCCTGCGGGCGGACGAGCGAGGCGGCGAAGTGCAGGAGCTGCGCGTCGGTGCTGATGAAGACGAGGTGCTGGTCCTCGGAGAGGAGCTGCACCGCTCCCACGACGCGGTCGTCGTCCTTGAGGGTGATCACTTCGAACTCGTCGCGGTTGGCGGGGAAGTCGGGGACGACCCGTTTCACCACGCCATGGGCGGTGCCCAGTGCGAGGCCGCCGCCCACCTCGGAGACGGCGCCTATGCCGACGACCGTTTCGTCCGGTTCCAGGTCGACGTACTCGGCCACCGGCGCGCCGCCCGCGAGGGACGGCGGCGTAGCCGACGCCGGGAGGGTCGGGAGGTCGAGGACGTCGATGCGGATCATCCGGCCCAGGGACGTCACCGCGCCGACCTGGCCCCGGGCCGTGGCGGGGACGACGGAGACCAGGACGTCGTGGTTCGCGCGGGGGCCGCTGTCCGGCAGCGGGGACGCGTCGTGGGTGCGGGCCATGAGGCCGGTGGACGACAGCAGCACCGTGCAGGGGTCGTCCGCCACCTCCAGGGGGACGGCGTCCGCGGCGGTCTGGCCGGAGGATTCGAGCAGGATCGTGCGGCGCGGGGTGGAGAAATCCTTGGCGACCTCGCCGAGCTCCTTGGAGACGACGCCGCGGAGCTTCTTCTCCGATTCGAGGATCGCGGTCAGCCGGGCGATCTCCTTGGCGAGCTGCTCCTTCTCCTTCTCCAGCTCCAGGCGGTCGAAGCGGGTGAGGCGGCGCAGCGGCGTGTCCAGGATGTACTGCGCCTGGATCTCCGACAGCTCGAAGATCTGCATGAGGCGCTGCTTGGCCTGGGCGGAGTCGTCGCTCTGCCGGATGACCTGGATGACCTCGTCGATGTTGAGGAGGGCGACCAGCAGGCCGTCCACGAGGTGCAGGCGGTCCTCGCGCTTCTTGCGGCGGTGCATCGAGCGGCGGCGCACGACGTTGATGCGGTGGTCGACGTAGACCTGCAGCATCTCGCGGAGGCCGAGGGTGCGGGGCTGGCCGTCGACGAGGGCGACGTTGTTGATGCCGAACGTCTCCTCCATCGGGGTGAGCCGGTAGAGGTCGGCCAGGACGGCCTCGGGGTTGAAGCCGTTCTTGATCTCGATGACCAGGCGGAGGCCGACGTTGCGGTCGGTGAGGTCCTTCAGGTCGGAGATGCCCTGGATCTTCTTGGCGTTGACCAGTTCCTTGATCTTGGCTTTGACGCGCTCCGGCCCGACGGCGTAGGGCAGCTCGCTGACGACGATGCCCTTGCGGCGCGGCGTGACGTTCTCGATCGTCGTGGTGGCGCGGGTGCGGAACGTGCCCCGGCCGCGCTCGTAGGCGTCGCGGATGCCCTCCAGCCCGACGATCTTGCCGCCGGTGGGCAGGTCGGGGCCGGGGACGAAGCGCATCAGGTCGTCCAGCGTGGCGTCCGGGTGGTCGATCAGGTGCCGGGCCGCGGCGATGACCTCGCCGAGGTTGTGCGGCGCCATGTTCGTGGCCATCCCGACCGCGATGCCGGACGCCCCGTTGACCAGCAGGTTCGGGAACGCCGCCGGCAGCACCTCCGGCTCGGTCTCCTGGCCGTCGTAGTTGGGCCGGAAGTCGACCGTGTCCTCGTCGATGGAGGCGACCATGAGCATCGCCTCGCGGGACAGCCGGGCCTCGGTGTACCGCATGGCGGCGGGCAGGTCGTCGCCGCCGAGCGAGCCGAAGTTGCCGTGCCCGTCGACCAGCGGCATCCGCATCGCCCACGACTGCGCCATGCGGACCATCGCGTCGTAGATGGCGCTGTCGCCGTGCGGGTGCAGCTTGCCCATGACCTCGCCGACGACGCGGGCGCACTTGACGTGCCCGCGGTCGGGGCGGAGCCCCATCTCGTTCATCGAGTACAGGATCCGGCGCTGGACGGGCTTCAGGCCGTCCCGGGCGTCCGGAAGCGCCCGCTGGTAGATCACCGAGTAGGCGTACTCAAGGAAACTGCCGCGCATCTCCTCGGAGACATCGACGTCCACGATGTTCTCTTCGAAGTCCGGCGGGGGAGGGGATTGGGATCCGCGTCGTGCCATGCCCCACATTGTGGCCGGTCCCTGGGACAAGTTGTGCCCGTCCCACCCGGCGAGCCGCCCGGTACGGCCGATCGATGTCGTTCCGTCACCTCCGCGGACCTGGCAGATTGAGGACCGACGGTTTCGTTGCGAAAGGCGGAGGTTCCCGTGAGCTCGCTGGCCGACTTCCAGAACTCGATCTATCTGCAGGGCCTCGGCGACGTGCGCCCCGCGCTGCCGACCGACCTGACGAGGCTGGAGGGGCTCGCCGAGCGGTCGCTGTCGGTGCAGGCGTTCGGGTACGTCGCGGGCTCGGCGGGCACCGGCGCGACCGCGCGGGCCAACCGGGAGGCGTTCGACCGGTGGCGGATCGTGCCGCGGATGCTCAGGGACGTGGCCGAGCGCGACCTGTCGGTGGAGGTGCTCGGGACCGCGATGCCGTCCCCGGTCCTGCTCGCGCCCATCGGCGTCCAGTCGATCCTGCACCCGGACGGTGAGCTGGCCGTCGCGCGGGCGGCGGCGGCCGAGGGGGTGCCGATGGTGCTGAGCACGGCGTCCTCCTACTCCATCGAGGACGTCGCGGAGGCCAACGGCGAAGGGCCTCGCTGGTACCAGCTGTACTGGCCGAAGGACAGGGAGCTCGCCGTCAGTTTCCTGGAGCGGGCCAAGGCGGCGGGGTACACGGCCCTCGTCGTCACTCTGGACACGTTCACGCTGGCCTGGCGGCCGCGTGACCTGGACCAGGCGTACCTGCCGTTCCTGCGCGGCATCGGAGTCGCCAACTACTTCAGCGACCCCGTGTTCCAGAAGGCGATCGGCGGGCCCGTCACCGACGCCAACCGCGACATGGCGCTCCTGCACTGGGTGGCGAACTTCGGCAACCCCAGCCTCACCTGGGACGACCTCATCTTCCTGCGGGACCACTGGGACGGCCCGATCGCGCTCAAGGGCATCCAGCACCCCGATGACGCCCGCCAGGCCGTGGACGCCGGGATGGACGGCGTCATCGTCTCCAACCATGGCGGACGCCAGGTGGACGGTGCGGTCGCGTCCCTGGACGCGCTGGCCACCATCGTCGACGCCGTCCGCGACCAGGCGACCGTGCTCTTCGACAGCGGGATCCGCACGGGCGCGGACGTCGCCAAGGCGCTGGCACTCGGCGCCAAGGCCGTGATGGTCGCGCGTCCGTACGCGTATGGGCTGGCGCTGGGCGGTCAGGCGGGCGTCCAGCACGTTCTGCGCTGCCTCCAGGCCGAACTGGAACTGACCATGGTCCTCGCCGGAATCACCCGACCGAGTGAGTTGTCCCTGGAGACTCTCGTGCGCGCGTGACTGTAGCCGCCCGCTTTCGGGGTAGGGGAGTGCGCATGCGCTGGCCCGATCACGTCATCTGGTGGCATGCCTATCCCCTCGGCTTCGTCGGAGCCGTACCGGGCGAAGACGTACCGGACGAGGCCCAGCCGGAACCTCGGCTCGGGCGGCTGCACGGCTGGCTCGACCATCTGGTGGAGCTCGGCTGCAACGGGCTGGCGCTCGGGCCGGTGTTCGCGTCCGAGACCCATGGCTACGACACCGTCGACCACTACCGCGTCGATCCCCGGCTCGGCGGGGAGGACGACCTGCAACGTCTCATCGACGAGGCGTCGCAGAAGGGCGTTCGCGTCCTGCTCGACGGTGTCTTCAACCATGTCGGGCGGAGCTTCCCGCCCTTCGCCGACGTGGCCGCCAAGGGGGACGAGTCCCCACACCGGAACTGGTTCCACGCAGACCTCCGCACCTTTGAGGGGCACGACCGTCTTGTCACGCTGAACCACACCGAACCCGAGGTCGCGGCATATGTCACCGACGTCATGACCCACTGGCTGGAGCGCGGCATAGACGGCTGGCGCCTCGACGCGGCTTACGCCGTGCCGCCGGAGTTCTGGCGGACGGTCATCGACCGAGTCCGCGCGCGCTTCCCCGAGGCATGGTTCGTGGGCGAGGTCATCCACGGCGACTATGCGAGCCTGGTCGAACAGACCGGATTCGACTCCGTCACTCAGTACGAGCTTTGGAAGGCCATCTGGAGCTCACTGAACGACCGCAACTTCTTCGAACTGGCCCACGCGCTGGGCCGCCACGACGAAATGCTCGGCACGTTCGTCCCGCAGACGTTCCTCGGCAACCACGACGTGACCCGCATAGCCAGTCGCCTGGACGACGAACGCCAACTTGCACACGCGCTCGTCATTCTGCTGACGATCGGCGGCGTCCCGTCCATCTACGCCGGGGACGAGTTCGCATTCGAGGGCGTCAAGGAAGAGCGGGAGGGTGGGGACGACGCCATCCGCCCGACCTTCCCGGCACATCCCGACGAGACCCCTGGGTATGGGCAGACCCACCACAGCCTCCACCAAGAGCTGATCGGACTCAGGCGACGCCATCCGTGGCTCGTCCACGCCCGCACCACAGTGGACACCTTGACCAACACGGCGCTCTCCTACACGGTGGGGCACGGCGACCAGCGGCTCGCGGTCGTCCTGAACCTCGACGACGAGCCCGCCAAGGTGGATCTGCCGGACGCCGACTGGACGTGCGTGGCCGGCCGAGCCGACTTCTCCGAAGCGGGCGTCACCGTCCCTCCGGCCGGCTGGGCCGTCGCCGAACCGTGACATCCGTCATGGGCCGCCCCTGCGATCCTCACGGCCGAGTCCTGATGGCTGTGACTGCACGCCGGCGCCCCGCGCGGCCAGCATGGATGTCATGAAGGCACCCGTGATCGAGGTACGCGACCTGGACCTGAACGAGGCCGTCCGGAACGTCTCGTTCACCGTGGCCGAAGGGGAGGTCTACGCGCTGCTGGGCCGGTACGGCTCGGGCAAGACGACCCTGCTGGAGATCCTCGCCGGGCTCCGCCGCCCGACCGGCGGATCGGTCCGGCTGCGCGGCGCCGACCCCTACACCGACCGGGAGACCGCGCGCGCTGCGGCCGTCTGGCGCGACGGCGGCCTGTTCCCCGGCCTGACCGTCGCCGAGATCGTCGACGCGTGGCGGCGCTGGACGCTCGACCCCCTCACCCGCGACGAGGCGCTGCGGCTGGCCCGCCTCACCGACGTCGCCGGCACCCCGTTCGAGCGGCTCGGCGCGGGCCGGCGGCGCATGCTCGACCTGGCGCTGGCCCTCGTCGGCCGGTCCGACGTGCTGTTCCTCGACGAGCCCACCGCCGGGCTCGACGAGACGGCCGCCCGCGAGGTGTGGTCCGTCCTGCTCATGCTGGCCGCGCACGGGGTCAGCGTCGTGCTCACGACCCGCGACCCGCGGGAGGCGTGCAGGGCCGACCGGGTCGGCGTCCTGGACGAGGGACGCCTGGTCAGCGGCCGCGACGCCACCCGGCTCCGCGCCGCCTGACGGCCGCGAACCGTCCCTTGACAGCCGAATACGCTGGGCGCGTGCAGCCCAGCATCCCGCGCCCCACCGTCATCGCCGCGATCCTCGTGGGGATGACGGCGCTGACGCTGTCCGGGCTCCTGCTGCCCGCGCTCTGGTACGAGGTCTTCGACCGGCGGGACGCGGGGCACCTGCTCCTGGCGCTGACCGGCGTCGGCGCCGTGCTGGCCCTCTACGCGCGGCTCCTGTGGCTGAACCTGATGCGGCGGACCGCGCCGGGGCACCGGTTCGGGCTCGCCGCGATCGCGCTGATCTGCTGGGCGATGCCGCCGCTGCTCGGCACCGGCCAGGGCTGGGGCAACGCGCTGCTCGTCCCGGCCGGGCTGATCGCCGTCGTCCTGCCGGTGCGCGAGGCGATCGCGGCGACGGCCGCGGCCACGGCCCTGACCCCCGTCTACGCGGTGCTCCTCGGGCTGCCCCCGCTGACCGTCCTCTACGAGGTGACGGGCATCCCGCTGGCCGCCTTCTCCGGATACGTCACGGTGTGGCTGTTCCACGTCGTCCAGGAGCTCCGGGAGGCCCGCGCCGAGCTGGCCCGGTCGGCGGTGGGCGAGGAGCGGCTCCGGTTCGCCCGCGACCTGCACGACGTCCTCGGCCACAGCCTCCAGGCGGTCGCGCTGCGCGCCGAGGTCGCCGAGCGGTTCCTGGAACGCGACGACGGGCGCGTCCGCAAGGAGCTGACCGAGATCCAGGCGATGGCGCGGGACGCCGTCCGGGACGTGCGCGAGGTCGTCCGCGGCTACCGGGCCACGAACCTCGGCACCGAGCTGGACGGCATGTCGGCCGTGCTGCGCGCCGCCGGGATGCGCTGCGAGCGCCCCGCGGTGCCGCCGTCGCTGCCCGCCCACGTCCACGAGCCGCTCGGCCGGGTCGCCCGGGAGGCCGCCACGAACGTGCTGCGGCACTCCAGCGCCACCTGGTGCGAGATCACCGTCGCGGCGGACGCGGGCGGTGTCCGCGTGGAGATCGTCAACGACGGCGCCGCCCGCCGCATCTCCGGGGACGCGGGCAGCGGCATCGCCGGGCTCGCCGAGCGGATCACCGCCGCGGGCGGCGCGTTCAGCGCCGGCCCGGGAGGCGACGGGACGTTCCGGGTGACGGCCACCGTCCCGATGGTGCCCGTCCCGGCGGAGGGGGAGGCATGATCCGCGTGCTGCTGGCCGACGACCACCTGCTGATCAGGGAGGCGCTCGTCCTGCTGCTGGAGACCGAGGACGGCATCGAGGTCGTCGCCGACGTCGGCCGCGGCGACGAGGCCGTCGACCGGGCGCTCGCCCTCAAGCCGGACGTGGCCGTCCTCGACATCGACATGCCCGGCCTCGACGGCCTCGCCGCCGCCGAGCGCCTCTCCCGCGACCTGCCCGGCTGCCGCCTGGTGATCGTGACCGCGCACGGCCGCCCCGGCAACCTGCGCCGCGCGATGGCCGCCGGCGTCCGCGGCTTCCTCGGCAAGGACGCGCCCGGTGCGCGGCTCGCCGAGGTCATCCGGCAGGTCGCCGCGGGCACCCGGTACATCGACCCGCAGCTCGCCGCCGACGCCCTCGCCGCCGAGGAGTGCCCGCTCACCCCGCGCGAGCTCGACACGCTCCGCGCCGCCGCCGACGGCGCGCCGGTCTCCCGCATCGCCCGCGGCCTGGGCCTGTCCGAGGGGACCGTCCGCAACTACCTGTCCGCCGCCGTCACCAAACTGGGCGCCGACAACCGGCACGCCGCCGCCCGCACCGCCCGCGAACGCGGCTGGCTGTAGCGGCGCGGACGGCCGGTCTAGCGGCGGGCCAGGACGAGGCAGCCGCGCTTCGTCACGGGGAGGGGCGTGCGGAGGTGGCCCGCCGACTCGGCCGCCTCCACGCGGGACATGCGCCGGGCGACCAGGTAGTCGCGGATCGCGTCGCGGTCGGGGAGCGTCATCAGCGGCGCGTCCCAGCGCTCGACCTCCGCCTCCGCGAAGACCTCGCAGACGCGGTCGGGGGCGTCTTCGGCGTCGAACGGGGTGGGGTCCGGGCTCCACGCGGGCGCGAGTTCCGGGCTGTCGGCCCTGGAGATCGCCGAGGCGAGCAGGATGCCGCCCGGGGCCAGCACGCGGTGCGCCTCGCGAAGCGCGAGCGCGGGGTCGTCCAGGTGGTGGAACACGTTCACGGCGACGACCGCGTCGAACGCCCCGTCCCGGAACGGCAGGCGCCGCGCGTCGGCCTGCACGCACGGTCCGGGATGGGCGCGCAGGAGCACGGCGGACGCGTCCAGGCCCACCAGCGGGAACGGCGGCGCGCCGGAGAACGCGGCGCTGAGGGCGCCCTCGCCGCAGCCCACGTCCAGCACGCGGGACGCGCCCGCGTCCAGCAGCTTCGACGCGACGTGGTCGTGCAGGCTCCGCGCCCCGATCAGGTACTGGCGGGTGACCCTGCTGGCGAGGCGGAAGCGCTCCGGGTCGTCGTCGTAGTCGGGCGTTAGGGCCATGGACTGAGTCTGCCCCGCCGACCGTCCCGAAAAGCTCCGCCGTGCCCCGGGGCCGCCGGTGTCAGCTCTGGGTGCGCGCCGGTACGGCCGGGCGGTCGAGGTCCATGGCGTCGAGGACCGAACCGTCCGCGGCCAGGGCCTCGACGACCGGGCCCCTGCGGGCTCCCCACACGACGGAGACGTGCCCGTGCTCGGGGACGTCCAGCAGCCGCTTGCCGACCCGGATCCGGGTGACCTCCGCCGACGCCCGCAGCCGCGCCTCGTTGACCCACTTCGCGCCCCACGGCAGCAGCCGGTTGGAGTTGCGGACCGTCCGGCCCGACCCGTACTTCACCAGGTGGCGGCCCATCTCGCCGGACGAGCGGCGGGCGAGGGGCTCGTCGGGGGCGGAGCCGCCGGCGCCGCCCAGCTCCCGCCACTCGCCGTCGCGGCGGTGGAACGTCCAGCCCTCGATGAACGCGGGCGCCGAACCGCCCCACTGATGTAGGAACGTTACAACGGCGACGTCGCCGTCCATGTCGAGTCCCAGCGGAAGGAAGTCCCGTCCCTCGTCGAAGGCGGCGGGAGCGGGGACGGGCATGCCGTCCCGGAGGAGTCGCATGCACTCCTCGTGCACCTCGTGGTCGTTCATGCTCGGGACCTCTGGTCGTGCAGGCAGGGCAAGGGGCCCTCCGCGAAGAGGGCCCCACGTTCGATTCACTCTAGAGGTCCGGCTCGCCTGGTTTCACCCGTCGGCGATGATCGGGGTTCGCCCGAGTTCTGTCGTTCTTTCCTGATAGGACTCTGTCCCTACAGGCTCACGAAGGGAACCCATGGGCGTTTACCAGCACCTAGAGGAATACGCCGGACTGCCGGTGGCCAGGTTCAACGACGAGACGGCGGCGGACGACGAACTCCCGGCGTCCGCGGGCGAGGCCGCCTGGTACGTCGGGACGTCCTTCGACAGCGAGGCGTTCGGCGAGACCTTCGCGCGGTTCCGGCAGGTGGTCGACACGACCGAGATCACGGCGCTGATCATCGGCTACTTCGGCGCCTCCTACGACGAGGACGCCGCCGATCCGGCCGCGCTGCTGTCGGAGGCCGCCGCGTCCTTCCCGAAGCTGCGGTCCCTGTTCGTCGGCGACATCACCGGTGAGGAGTCGGAGATCTCCTGGATCGAGTACTCCGACATCTCGCCGCTGTTCACCGCGTTCCCCGACTTGGAGCGGTTCGAGATCCGCGGCGCCCAGGGACTTGTGCTCGAACCGGTCAAGAGCGACACGCTGAAGGTGCTGCGGTTCGAGTCGGGCGGGCTCCCGGCGACGGTGGTCCAGGCGGTGGCGGCCAGTGAGCTGCCGAACCTGGAGCACCTCGACCTGTGGCTCGGGGTGGAGGACTACGGCGGCGACGCGACGGCCGCCGACCTCGCGCCGATCCTGTCCGGGGACCGCCTGCCCGCGCTGCGCCACCTCGGCCTGGAGGACTCCGAAATCCAGGACGAGATCGCGGCGGCGGTCGCGGGCGCGCCGGTGGTGGCGCGGCTGGAGACGCTGAGCCTGGCGATGGGGACGCTCACCGACCGGGGCGCCGAGGCGCTGCTGTCCGGCCAGCCGCTCACCCACCTGCGCGCACTCGACCTGCACCACCATTTCCTGTCCGACGCGATGGTGGAGCGCGTCAAGGGGGCGCTCCCCGGGGTCGCGGTCGACCTGAGCGAGCAGGAGGAGCCGGACGGCGACTGGTTCTACGCCTCGGTGACCGAGTGACGTTCGCGGTGGTCGGCGTGCCGGGCGACCGGCGCGCCGGGCTCTTCGCGGCGGCGTGCCGGTCGGCCGGACTGGCCGGGCCGCGGCTCATCGGCTGGGCGGACGTGCTGCGCGGAGCCGGGATCGTCCTGCGGCCGGGGGAGCTGCTGCGGATCGACTCGCCGGGCGCCGACCCGGCGGCCGACGCGCTCCTGCGCGGCCCCGGGCACCCGGCCCGCGTGGGCGGCGGCGCCCGGTGGCACCGGGCGTTCACGGCGGCGCTGCGGCGGTTGGCGGAGGCCGCCTCCGCCTCCGGCGCACGTGTCGTGGGCGACGTCGAGGAGATCGCGGTCATGTTCGACAAGCGGCTCTCGCACGCGCGGTTGCGGGCGGCCGGCGTCCCCGTCCCGCCCGCGCTTCCGGAGGTGGACGGCTACGCCGCCCTGCGTGCGCGGATGGAGGAGGCGCGGGAACGGCGCGTGTTCGTCAAGCCGGCGCACGGCTCGTCCGCGTCGGGGGTCGTCGCGCTGCAGACCGCGCCGGGCCGGGTGCGGGCCGCCACGTCGGCGGCCTGGACGCCGGACGGCCTGCGCAACTCGCTGCGCGTCCGCACGTACACGACGGAGGAGGAGGTCGCCGCCCTCATCGACGCGCTCGCGCCGGACGGCCTGCACGTGGAGCGGTGGCTGCCCAAGGCCGTGATCGGCGGCCGGGCGTTCGACCTGCGCGTCGTCGTCATCGGCGGCGAACCCACGCACGCCGTCGTCCGGACGAGCCGCCATCCCATGACGAACCTGCATCTGGGCGGCGCCAGGGGAGACCTGGGGGCGGTGCAGCGCGCCCTCGGGGGCGACGGCTGGGAACGGGCCCTGGACGTGTGCGCGCGGGCCGCCGCCTGCTTTCCGGGGAGCGCGATGATCGGCGTCGACCTGCTCGTCGGCACCGGCCTGCGGCGGTTCGAGGTCGGCGAGGTGAACGCGTTCGGTGACCTGCTGCCCGGCGCCACCGGCCTGCCCGGCGGCTCCGCCGAAGGCGTCGACACCTACACTGCCCAGGTCAGGGCGGTCCTCGCCGGGAGCGGCGCGTGCACGACATGAACGAGGTCATCGGCAGCCATGACCTGCTGCTGGTGACGCTCGACACCCTCCGTTACGACGTGGCCGCCGAACTGGCCGAGGCCGGTGAGACGCCCACCCTCACCGGGCTCCTGCCAGGAGGCCAGTGGGAGCGCCGCCACACGCCGGGGAGCTTCACTTACGCCGCGCACACCGCGATGCTGGCCGGGTTCATGCCGACGCCCGCGTCTCCTGGGCCGCACCCACGGCTCTTCGCGGGGGCGTTCCCCGGCAGCGAGACGACCGCTCCCGGCACCTGGACGTTCGACGCCGCCGACCTGCCCTCCGGGCTCGCCGCCACCGGCTACCACACGGTCTGCGTGGGCGGCGTCGGGTTCTTCAACAAGCTGACGCCGCTCGGATCGGCGCTTCCGTCGCTGTTCGCCGAAAGCCACTGGGAACGAGAGTTCGGCGTGACCGATCCGGAGGCGCTGCCCAACCAGATCGACCGCGTCACCGAGATCATGGACCGGCAGCCCAGCGGCCGGCGCCTGTTCCTGCTGCTGAACGTCGCGTCCCTGCACCAGCCCAACTGGTTCTACCTGGAGGGCGCCACGTCCTCGGCGGGGGACACACGCGCCAGCCATGCCGCCGCGCTGCGCCATGTCGACGCCCACATGGGCCGGTTGTTCGCGCTGATGCGCCGCCCCTGCTTCGTCATCGTGTGCTCCGACCATGGCACGGCGTACGGAGAGGACGGCCACACCGGGCACCGCATCGGCCACGAGGTCGTCTGGACCGTTCCGTACGGGGAGTTCATTCTGTCGTGACGCCTTACCAGGGTTACGTGTACGCCTATCCGCACAAGACCGCCTACCGGCCGCTGAGCCCGCAACCCCTGCTGCGGGACGTGTGGGCGGGCGAGCCGCTCGACACGCTCTTCCTCTACCTCCATGTCCCGTTCTGCGAGATGCGGTGCGGCTTCTGCAACCTCTTCACTCGCACCGGCGCCCCCGAAGAGTTGACCGGCGCGTACCTGGAGGCGCTCGATCGGCAGGCCACGGCCGTACTGGACGCGCTGGGCGACGACGCCTCGTTCGCCACTTCGGCGTTCGGCGGCGGCACCCCGACCTACTTCACCGCGTCCGAGCTGGAGCGGCTCTGCGACGTGGCGGGACGGTTCCCGGGCTTCGGTTCGATCCCCCTGGGCGTGGAGACATCACCGGCGACGGCCACCACCGACCGGCTGACGGTCCTCGCCGAACGCGGGACGACGCGGATCTCGATCGGCGTGCAGAGCTTCCTGGACGAGGAGGCACGCGCGGCCGTCCGCCCGCAGAAACGCGCCGAGGTGGAGGCCGCGCTGGACCGAATCCGTGCGGTGGGCTTCCCGACTCTCAACATCGACCTCATCTACGGCATCGACGGCCAGACCCCCGCGACGTGGATGCACTCCCTGAACGCCGCCCTCACGTGGCAACCAGAGGAGATCTACCTCTATCCCCTCTACGTCCGTCCGCTCACCGGGCTGGGGCGCCGAGCCCAAGACTGGGACGACCAGCGCCTCACTCTCTACCGGATCGGCCGTGACCATCTCCTGGCCGAGGGCTACGAGCAGGTGTCGATGCGCATGTTCCGCCTGCCCGGTGACAAGGCCAACGGCACCGAGTACTGCTGCCAGACCGACGGCATGGTCGGCCTGGGGTGCGGGGCCCGTTCTTACACGTCCGCCCTGCACTATTCCTTCGAGTACGCGGTCGGTGCAGGGCAGGTGCGCTCCATCATCGACGACTATGTGCGTGAGGATGACTTCACCACCGCCAGAGTGGGCCTCGAACTGGACGATGACGAACGGCGTCGACGACACCTGGTCCAATCCCTGCTGCAGGCAGCCGGCCTTGACCGGAGCGCCTACCGCGCGCGCTTCGGCACCGATCCATTGGACGACTTCCCCGCCGACCTCAAGTCCTTCGACGACCATGGCTGGCTGGAGACGACCGAGAACGCTCTCCGGTTGACTCCGGAGGGGCTCGCCCACTCCGACGTCGTCGGCCCCGCGCTGTTCTCGTCTCGCGTCCAGGAACTGATGGCCGCCTACGAGGCGCGCTGATGGACCACCAAGCGAAGGACCACCTGACGATCCTCTACCGGGGGCCGCTCGCCAGCTGCGACTACGCCTGCCCCTACTGCCCGTTCGCGAAGCGCCGCGACACACCAGACCAGCTGCGCGCGGACCGGGCGGCCTTGGAACGCTTCACGGAATGGGTCTCCTGCCAAGACCACCCCATCTCCGTCCTGTTCACACCGTGGGGCGAGGGGCTCGTCCGCTCCTGGTACAGGCGCGCCCTCACCGAACTCAGCCACGTCCCCCACGTCGAACGGGTGGCGATCCAGACCAACCTGAGTCACCGCGTGTCATGGACGTCCGACGCCGACCTCAACCGACTGGCCCTGTGGGCGACCTACCACCCCGGTGAGGTGCCCTACGAACGGTTCCTGGGCAAGTGCCGTGAGCTGGCAGAGCGCGGAGTGCGGTACAGCGTCGGGATCGTCGGCGAACCCGACCACCTCGACGCGGCCCGGCGCCTACGCGACGACCTCCCCACCGGGACGTACCTGTGGGTCAACGCCGCCGAAGGACACGTCTACGACGATGCGGAAGCCGCCTCCTGGACGGAGATCGACCCGCTGTTCCCGGTGAGCCGCAACCCGCACCCCAGCCGCGGCCTCGCCTGCCGCACCGGCGAGACCGTCCTGTCCGTGGACGGTGCCGGCACGGTGCGCCGCTGCCATTTCGTCCCGGCCGTCCTGGGCAACCTCTACGACGGCTCGTTCAGGGACGCGCTCATGCCCCGCCCGTGCCCCCTCGGCAAGTGCGATTGCCACATCGGCTATGTCCATCTTGTGCCACTCGGCCTCTACGACACGTTCGCGGGCGGCGTCCTCGAACGCATCCCCGCGCTGCTCGGCCGTCCGTGACGGAGCAGGTCCCCGCGGGCGGCCCGCGATATTCGGCGGGTGCCCGCGGCGGGACCGGAAACGGCGGTGAGTCCAGATCTCCTGCGCGACCGTCTCAAAGGGCGCATGCTTGCATCTAGCCGGTGAACTTAGGCGGTTTCGTGGACCATCGACAGCGCCCCCACTTCGTGCTCGCGCTCGAGCCGGTCGAAGCGGCCGTCCGCGCTGCCCGCGACACCGTGCGCGCTGCCCTGGAGGGCTGGGACCGCCAGGACGTCCACGGAGACCTGGAGCTCATCACCAGCGAACTCGTGACCAACGCGATCCGCCACGCGAACACGGTCACGCTCGTCCTCTACCTGCCGGACGACAAGACCGCCATGGTCGAGGTATGGGACGACAACCCGTACGGCCCGGCCGTGCCCGCCCCCGACCTCCAGGCCGAAGGGGGCCGCGGCCTGATGCTCGTCGGCGCCCTGGCGCGTGCCTGGGGCTGGCGGGCCACGGCCGAAGGGAAGGTCACCTGGGCCCAGACCGTAACCCCCTGAACGGCCGTCCACGCCACGGAAACGACACCGTGCGGCGGCGGTCATGGACGCGGGGGAGCGAGGCGGGCGCCCCTTGACTAGGGAAGTGCGGTCAAGGGGCGCCCGCCCGGCCGTCCGCCGCTGCGGTCAGGTCTGTTTCTCGGGGTGGTAGTCGGCCTCGTCTATACCGAACGTCCAGGCGACGCCCGCGCGCGCTGTGCGGGTGGTCGGCGGGACGCGCAGGTAGTAGGTGCGGTACGTGCCGTCCGGCTCGGGTGTCGAGTTGACCACCTCCACCATGACGACGGGCTCGTCGCCGGGCAGGTCGATCGACCAGAGGACGCCGGTCTCGTCCCGGTGCAGGGGACGCGCACCGGTATCCGCCAGGTAGCGGTCGTAGCCGAAGATCTCCAGCATCACCCGGCGCAGCTCGGCGTTCTCCTCCGCCAGGATGCGGTCGGCCGTCAGCCCGGTCAGCGTGTCCACGAAATCGGGGGGGATCGGCATGCCGCGCCAGGCGTGCAGCGCGAACCCGTCGGGGTAGGCGAGGGCGGGGCCGTCGCCGCGGTGCAGCCGGCCGGGCTCGTCCCGGTACAGCTCACTGGGCCGCTCGGAGAGGATCACGAGCCGCTCGTACGGCCACCACCAGCCGGCGGAACGCGCCACCTCCGCGAGACCCGCGAGCGGGCCGCCGTCCAGCCGCCCGAGCGCCTCGAAGAACGCCAGCCACGGCGCGTCGTGCTGGCCCAGGACCGCGTCGAGCGTCGCGCCCCGCAGCACCGACGTGGCCGCCTGCGCCCGCGCGGAGGGCTCGGCCCGCCCGGCCTCGTCCACCGCGAGGTCGCCGATGGCGCCGCGCACCCGCGTGACGAGCGACTGCACCTGGTCCCACAGGAGACCGCCCGTCTCGGCCCACACCCGCGACCACTGCTCCGGCCCCTGTTCGGAGCAGGCCGCGGTGCGCTCGGCCTCCCACGGGCGCGTCCGCACCTCGTTCCGGACGCAGGCCCCGGCGTCCCCGCGCCGCGCCAGGAGCGCCGCCGCGACGGCGCCGCGCGCTGGAGAGGGCATCCACACGTAACGCTCGGGGGGTTGCAGGCCGGCGGCCGTGTAGGCGGCGGCGACACCGGCCTCGGCCCGGCCGCGGTCGGCGGGGCCGGTGCCGAACGCCGCCGACTGCCAGTCGGCGACCACGAAATGGGATTCCCGCGCTGCCGCGGTGCGCATCCGGACCCTCCTCAGTCGGCCACGACGCGGACCGCGCCGGGGATGTACTCGCGCTGGCGAACCACCCGGTACCAGCCCTTGGGCAGCGAGATCGCCGCGTGCTCCTCGTGGACCAGCCTCCCGCCGGACGGCAGGTGCAGGTGGTCCGGCGCGAGCGGATCGGGGGAGCGCAGCAGCGAGCCGGGCGCGGCCAGCGCGTGCGCGTGGCCCGTCGCCTCGCCGAGCGCGAGGACCATGCGGCCCCGGCCGTCCCGCGGGGCCGGCGGCAGACCGCGCACGGCGTGCGGGACCGCGTCCTCCGGCACGGGCTGAATCAGGATGTCTCCCTGTCGGTACATGCGGCGAACGTAACGTCCGCCACCGACAGAACCGGCGACGGAACCGGGCCGCTAGAAGCCGCGGGTGCGGCGGGCCGCGGGCCGCGCCCAGCGCCCGGACGCGCTCAGCCCGACGTGCTGGAAGGCCCGGACGAGTTCGCCGCCGAGGTTGACGCCGGCGCCCAGCGCGAGGGCCACCGACACCGCGCCGATGAGGCTGAGCACGCCCGTGTCCGGCGAGCCGGTGTTGAGCTCGACCATGCCCCGGTACAGCGACGTCCCGGGGAGGAGGGGGCCGATGGCCGGCACGACGAGCGGCATCACCGGCTGCCCCTGCCTGCGGGCGAGCCAGTTGGCGAGCACCCCGACGATGGTGGCGGCCAGGGCCGCGGCCAGGACGGGGGGAAGGTGCCATCCGCGTGCCAGGACGTACACCACCCAGATCAGGGCGCCGCCCAGGGCCGCGGCGACCAGCACCGCGCGCGGCGCGGCGAGGGAGACCGCGAACGTCAGCGAGATCGAGGCGGCCGCGATGACCGCGACCGGCCGCAGCTGCGCGTGCGCGGTCGGCAGATGGCTGACGTCGATCGGCGCACCGAGGCTCACCGCCAGGTACACGACCGCGCCTAGCCCCGCGACGAGGGCCGCGATGATGAAGAAGACCTCCAGCACCCGTGCCCCGGCGCTGACCAGGTCGCCCGTGATGCCGTCCTGGATGCTGGCGACCAGGGGCCGCCCAGGCAGCAGCGCGAGGATCGCGCCGGTGACGATCGCGGCGGCCTGGCCCGGGTTGCCCACGCTCACCACCAGCGCCGCGGCTCCCGCGCCGATCGCGGCGGCGACCGCCAGCTGGAAGAACTCCGCGATGCCGCGCCGCGCCAGGATGGCGCCGGTGCGCTCGCCCACCAGCGTGGCGCCGAACGCGGTGGTCGCCACGAGCAGCCCGCCGCCGGCCAGCACACTGCCCGACGCGCTGACGAGACCCAGCGACACGACCAGCAGCCAGGCCGGGTACGGAGCCCGGCCCCGTTTGATCTCAGCGAGCCTCCGGTGCGCGTCGTCCAGCTCCAGCATGCCGATGGACGCGTCCTGGACGAGCTTGTGCAGCGCGGTGAGCCGCCAGTAGGCGGGGGTCCGGCGCCGGATGGCCCGCGTCCCGGTCATCGGCGGCGCGCCCTGCCCGGGGTGGGCCGACACCAGGATGCTGGTCAGTGTGACCTGGACCTCGCAGCGGGGCAGTTCGTAGGCGACCGCCAGGCTGAGCATGGCCTCGTTCACACGCTCGGTGGTCTCGCCGCTGGCCAGGAGGAGTTCGCCCACGCGCAGCACGAGGTCGATCGCCCGCGGGTCGACGACCTCGCCGGGCTCCTCCTCGGGCGGCTCCGGCGGGCTCGTGTCCATGAGGACCTGCCATGTCCGCCGCAGCCGCTGCGCCGCGGGCGACCCCCGCAGGCGCTCCGCAGCGTACGGCCCCAGCACGCGATCCGCCGCGCCCATTCCCCCGAGACGTCCTTCCGCAGTGCGAACCGATCTTGGTTGGCAGGCTACCCCCGGCCCGGGGCCCGGACGCCCGGGCACCCCGCCCACGTTTTCCACAGAACGTGATTCTGGTGCGACCTCTTCCGGGCCGCTGGTACCAAGGACGCATGAGCACTCCAGACGGACTCCGGGACGAGGCCGAACGCTGCCTGCGCGCCCTCGCGGGCGAGCACGCGCGGCTTCGCGACGACCAGTGGACGGCGATCAGCGCCCTCGTCGTCGAGCGGCGCCGGGCCCTGGTCGTCCAGCGCACGGGCTGGGGCAAGTCCGCCGTGTACTTCGTGGCCACCCGGCTGCTCCGCGAGCGCGGCGCGGGCCCCACCGTGATCGTCTCGCCGCTGCTGGCGCTGATGCGCAACCAGATCGAGGCCGCGGTCCGCGCCGGGATCAACGCCCGCACGATCAACTCGTCCAACACGGGCGACTGGGAGCAGGTCTTCGCCGAGGTCGAGGCCGGCGAGGTCGACGTCCTGCTCGTCAGCCCCGAGCGGCTCAACAACCCCGACTTCCGCGACCTCGTCCTGCCGAAGCTCGCCGCCGGTGCCGGGCTGGTCGTCGTCGACGAGGCGCACTGCATCTCCGACTGGGGGCACGACTTCCGGCCCGACTACCGCCGGCTGCGCACCCTGCTGGCCGAGCTGCCGCCCGGCATCCCGGTGCTCGCCACCACCGCGACCGCCAACGCCCGCGTCACCCAGGACGTCGCCGAGCAGCTCGCCGGCGACGACGCCCTCGTCCTGCGCGGAGCGCTCGAACGCGACTCGCTCCACCTCGCCGTCGTCAGCCTGCCCACCGCGGAGCAGCGCATCGCCTGGCTCGGCGAGCACCTCGCCGACCTCCCGGGCTCGGGGATCATCTACACGCTCACCGTCGCCGCCGCCCACGAGATCACCGGCTACCTGCGCGACCGCGGCTACGAGGTGGCCGCCTACTCCGGCCAGACCGAGCAGGCGGAGCGGCTCCAGGCCGAGCAGGACCTGCAGGAGAACAAGCTCAAGGCCCTCGTCGCCACCAGCGCCCTCGGCATGGGCTACGACAAGCCCGACCTCGGGTTCATCGTGCACGTGGGCGCCCCGCAGTCCCCGGTCGCCTACTACCAGCAGATCGGGCGCGCCGGCCGCGGCGTCGACCGCGCCGAGGTCATCCTCCTCCCCGGCCGGGAGGACCGCGACATCTGGGCCTACTTCGCCAGCCTCGCGTTCCCGCCCGAACCCGTCGTCCGCGACACCCTCAACGTCCTGGAGGCGGCCGGGCGCCCGCTGTCCACCGGCGCCCTCGAACCGCAGGTCGACCTCAACCGGGCGCGCCTCGAGATGATGCTCAAGGTCCTCGACGTGGACGGCGCGGTCCGCCGCGTGAAGGGCGGCTGGACGTCCACGGGCGAGCCCTGGGCCTACGACCGCGAACGCTACGAGCGGGTCACCGCCGCGCGCCGCCGCGAGCAGCAGGCCATGCTCGACTACATCTCGACCCCAACCTGCCGGGAGGAGTACCTTCGCCGCCAGCTGGACGACCCCGCCGCCGCCCCCTGCGGCCGCTGCGACAACTGCACGGGCCGCCACTGGCCGGCCGACGTCACCCCCGAAGGCGCCACCCAGGCCCGCGACCGCCTCCACCGCCCCGGCGTGGACGTGCCGCCCCGCCGCATGTGGCCAACCGGCGTCAAGGACGACCTGGGCGTCTCCGGCCGCATCAAACTCCAGGCCGAGACGGGCCGCGCCCTGGGCCGCCTCACCGACATCGGCTGGGGCAACCGCCTCCGCGACCTGTTCGCCGGCGGCGACACCGACGTCCCCGACGACCTGGTGAACGCGGTCGTCAAGGTGCTCGCCGCCTGGGACTGGCCGGCCCGCCCGACCGGTGTCGTCACCATCGGTTCCCGCTCCCGCCCGCGCCTGGTCGGCACGTTCGGCCACCGGATCGCCGAGATCGGCCGCCTGCCCTACCTGGGCGGCCTGACCCCGCTCGGCGACCCGATCCCGCGCCGCCACAACAGCGCCCAGCGCCTCCGCTCCGTCTGGCACTCCCTGGCCGTCCCCACCGACCTGTCCGAGGCCCTGGCGGCCACACCGGGCCCCATCCTCCTGGTGGACGACCGCATAGAAACCGGCTGGACGATGACCGTGGCCACCCACCTACTGAAGGAATCCGGCGCCGCCCAGATCCTCCCCCTCACCCTCGCCACCCCAAACTGACCCAAGCCGACGCCAGAGCCGGGCTCGGGTGGTCATCGCCGCCCGCGCGCCCCCGTGGGCGCGGGCGGGACGATCGGGCCGGTCCGTGCGCGCGGCCCCGCGCACGGACCGGCGTCCGGCCCCGGCGCCGCGGCGGAGAAGGGCCGCGGCGAACGGGAGTCGTGGGCGCCGGGGCGGCGGCCCCGGCGGCCGGCACCGCCGGGGCGCGCCCGGGAGCGCCGCCGTCCTGGATGGGACGGATGACGGCGGCGGGGAGTGGCATGCCCAGGGAAAGTGTTCTAGAGGTTAGAAAACCCTGTCCAGTTGATTGCAAGAACATCTTGAGATAAGTTCAGCGGGAAATGTCATCATTTCCCGCCCAGCTGGCCAATCGGCCATTTCGGCGGGGTCAACGGAACAGGTAGTAATGTCGCTGCCCGTGTCACCGACCTACGACGTGCTCCTCGAATGCCCGTCCGGGCTGCTGGACATGACGTTCGACCAGCTGCGGACGCTCCTGGTCGTGCACGAGACGGGGTCCGCGCTGCGGGCCGCCCGCGTCCTCGGCCGCGAGCAGTCCAGCGTCCAGAAGCAGCTGGACACGCTCAACCGCAACAGCCAGACGCTCTGCGGCGAGGTCCTGACCGTCAGGCAGGGCCGCGGCAAGGATTTCCTGTTCACCCCGACCGGCGAGACCACCGTCGAACTGGCGCGGACGACGTTCGGGAAATGGCTGGAGTCCATTCACTGGAGCCGGCGCCGCCTCGGCAGGATGCTCACCGTCGGCACGACCGAGTTCACGCTCCCGATCGTCTCCCGGGCCTGGAACCGCGTGTCGGAGGAGTTCCGGCAGCGCGAGGTCGAGTTCAAGGTCGCCCACGTCCGCACGAAGGACCTCTGGTCGCGGCTGGAGACCCGCCAGGTCGACCTCATCTGCGGCAGCATCGTCAGCACGCCGGAGGGGGATCAGCGCTTCCGGGAGTACGAGGTCGTCGAGTACGCCCGGGGGCAGGCGCTGCTGCTCACCAACCTGCCGGTGTCCGAGCTGCCGGACGCGCCGGTCGAGACGAGCCGGCTCCCCGGCGTCCCGCTCGTGGTGCCGCCCGCGGGCCTCGTCGCCGACCTGCTCGCCACCTGGTACGGGCAGAACTTCCGCGAGCGCCTCACCGTCGTCGCCGACATCGACGACGTGCACTACGGCCTGTCCCTGCTGCGCTCCGGCTTCGTCCGCGGCTGCATGATCGTCACCGGCTCGATCGGCCGCGGCATGGCCGCCCAGGACGACCCGGACACCGTCCCGCTCCGCGCCATCAGGCTGCGCGACGACCTGGAGCCGAAGGCCGAGCTCATGACCGGCGCCTTCGTCCGCCGCGCCGACCTCGAACGCTACGACGCGGGCCACCCGCTGAACCGCCTCTGGGCGGCCGTGAAGGAGGACGTCCGCACCTACACTCCCGTCGCCTGACCGCGACCAGGTCGACCAGGTCGATGAGGCCGGCGACGGAGTCGACGCCGTGACTGCCGCCGTGCGGGCGGAGACGCGAACCATGCCGGGGGGTGAGCCCGCGGTCCGCCGCGGCGATCCCCGTTGAGGCAGGAAGTCGCGGATGCGGCGTTCCGGACGGGGCGCCATCGGCCGGATCCCCAGCCCGCGCGTCGGGCTGGGGAGCGCGTCAGTTGATCTGGTTGTCGACCACGTCGAGGGTCGGGCGGGCGCCCAGGTGCTTCATGGCCTGGGCGCTGAGCCGGCAGCCGGCGGTCAGCGCGTCGGCGGGCTGCTTGCCGTCCAGCCACGGCGGGAGGAAGCCCGCGACGAAGGCGTCACCGGCGCCGGTGCCGTCGACGATCTTGTCGATGGGCTCGGCGCCGACGGTGACGGGCTCGGGGCGGCCGTTGGTGTACCAGAGCGCGCCGTCCTCGCCGGTCTTGATGACGACCTGCGGGTACCAGGCGGTCAGCACCTTGGCGGCTTGCTCGGGGTTGTCGCGGCCGGTGAGGATCTCGGCCTCCTTGGCGTTGACGACCAGGAGGCGGGCGCCCTGCGTCCACTCCAGGAAGGGCTCGGCGCCCATCCGCTTGAGCGGGGAGGAGGAGCCGCCGTCCACCGAGACCGACATCTGCGCTTTGCGAGCCAGGTCCAGGGTGTGGATGGCGGCCTTCCGGGAGCCCTCGTTGATCAGGGAGTAGCCGGAGAGGTGCAGGTGGGTGCCCTGCGTGAAGAGGTCCTTGCAGCGCTCGATGTCCTCGGGGAGGAGCGCGCCGTTGGCGCCGGGGTCGGAGAGCATCGTCCGGTCGCCTTTGTGGGTGACCATCACCACACAGGTCCCGGTGGGGCGCTCCCCGTCCATGACGAGGCGGGCGTCGACGCCGTACCCCATCAGTTCCATGTCCCGGTTACGTCCGGCGATATCCGATCCGCGGCGGCCGACGAAGGCGACGTCGATCCCCTCCACGGCGAGCCATGCCGCCACGTTGGCGCCCGAGCCGCCCCCGTGGGTCGTCACGGCGGCGGGCGTGTCGCTCCCCTTTGCCAAGGGGAACGCGGCACGCGCCACGGTGTCTGTCATCAGATCGCCGACCACGACCACGCGCGTCATGGAGTCATCACCTCGATCAACACGGCCCGCGCGAGCGGCAATTCAGGGCGTGTGGACGACCGTAACAGCTTCGGGGCCCCGATTAGGTCTCGAACGCGCAGCGAAAGCCAGGAAGGACGGGATTTTCGTGGCGCGGGCATCCGGGCGCCCGTGCCTTACCCTCGGGTACGTGACCGAGGGCTATCCGGATCATTGGGAGGCCGACGTCGTCCTGAGCGACGGCGGGACGGCTCATCTGCGTCCCATCCGGCCCGGCGACGGCGAGATCCTGCGCGAGTTCCACGGGCGGCTGTCCCCGGAGTCGATCTACTACCGGTTCTTCTCGCCGCGGCCCCACCTGTCGGACCGCGACGTCGAGCACTTCACGACCGTCGACCACGACCTGCGGGCCGCGCTGATCGCCACGATCGGCGAGGAGATGGTGGCGGTCGTCCGCTACGACCGGCTCGCCGACCGGCCGGAGACGGCCGAGGTCGCGTTCCTCGTGGAGGACGCGCACCAGGGCCGCGGGCTCGGGCCGGTGCTGCTGGAGCACATCGCGGCGGCGGCGCGGGAACGGGGCCTGCGCCGGTTCGTGGCGAGCGTCCTGCCCGAGAACCGGCGGATGACGCGGGTGTTCCGGGAGGCCGGGTACCGGGCGGAGCAGCGGTTCGAGGAGGGCGTGATCGAGCTCGTCCTCGACCTGGAGCCGACCGAGACGTCGCTGGAGGTCATGACGGCCCGCGAGCACCGGGCCGAGTCGCGGTCGATCCAGCGGCTGCTGTTCCCGCGGTCGGTGGCGGTGATCGGCGCGAGCCGGGCCGAGCACAGCGTCGGCCAGACAGTGCTGCGCAACCTGCTGGCCGGCGACTTCACCGGGCCCGTGTACCCCGTGCACCCGACGGCGGTGGCCGTGGCGGGGGTGCGGGCCTACGCGTCCGTCCTGGAGATCCCGGACGACGTGGACCTCGCGGTCGTCGCCGTTCGGGCCGACGCCGTCCACGAGGTCGTGCAGCAGTGCGCGAGCAAGGGCGTGCGGGGCCTGATCGTCGTGTCGTCCGGTTTCGGGGAGATCGGCGAGGAGGGACGCGCCAGGCAGGAGGAGCTGGTCCGGCTGGCGAGGGCCTACGGCATGCGCGTCGTCGGGCCTAACTGCCTGGGCATCGCCAACACCGACTCAGAGGTGCGGCTCAACGCGACCCTGGCGCCGACTATGCCGGGACGGGGGCCGGTCGGCTTCTTCTCCCAGTCCGGTGCGCTCGGCATCGCCATCCTGCAGCGGACGGCGGAGCGCGGCCTCGGCCTGTCCACGTTCGTCTCCGCCGGGAACCGGGGGGACGTCTCGGGCAACGACCTCCTGCAGTACTGGGAGGAGGACCCGGCGACCAAGGCCGTCCTGCTGTACCTGGAGTCGCTGGGCAACCCGCGCAAGTTCGCGCGGCTGGCGCGCAGGCTCGGCCGCCGCAAGCCGATCGTGGCCGTCAAGAGCGGCCGCAGCACGCAGGGCGTCCCGATCGGGCACGCGGCGCGCGCGCTGACCCTGCCCGACCACGCGGTCAGCGCGCTGTTCGAGCAGGCGGGCGTGATCCGCGTGGAGGACCTCTCGGAGCTGTTCGACGTGGCGCAGCTGCTCGCCTACCAGCCGCTCCCGGCCGGCGACCGCGTCGCGATCATCGACAACTCGAACTCGCTGGGGCTGCTGGCGCAGGACGAGGCGGTCGCGCTCGGCCTGGACGTCCGCCCCCGCATCGACCTCGGCCCGCGGGCGGACGCCGACGACTACGAGGCGGCCCTCGCCGCGGCGCTGGCCGACGACACCGTCGACGCGGTGGTGGCGCTGTTCACGCCCCCGACGATCGGCGGGTTCGACATCCGCGTCCCCGAGAAGATCCTCCGGCTCGCCGCGGAGGCGGAGAAGCCGATCGCGGCGACGTACCTGGGCACCGAGGGAATGCCCGCCGACCTGCGCGTGGTCGGCCCGGACGGGATGGCCGCCGAGGGCTCGGTGCCGTCCTATCCCTCGCCGGAGGACGCCGTCCGGGCGATGGCGTACGTGATCCGCTACGCGCAGTGGCGCAAGCGCCCCGCGGGCACCACGCCGAACTTCGAGGACGTCGACCGCGACCGGGCGCGGACGCTGGTCGCCGACCGGCTCGCCGCCGGGGGCGGCGGCCCGGTGGAGCTCGCGCCGAAGGAGGCGGCGGAGCTGCTGTCCTGCTACGGCATCGAGCTCGGCGACGAGTCGCCGCCAGGGGACGCGCACGCGGTGCCGACCCGCATCGTGATCAGGGAGGACCCCTCGTTCGGCGCGCTGGTCTCCTTCGGCATCGCAGACGAGACCGCCGCCCTGCTGGACGACCGCGCCTACCGGCTGTCACCGCTCGCGGACGTGGACGCGGCGGAGATGATTCGCGCCATCCGGACGGCGCCGCTCCTGCTCGGCCACCGCGGCGCGAAGCGGGTGAACCTGAAGGCCCTGGAGGAGCTGCTGCTGCGCGCGTCCCGCCTCGGCTACGACCTGCCCGAGGTGGCGAGGCTGGAGCTCAACCCGGTGATGGCGGACGCGTCCGGCGTCACCGTGCGCGAGGTCGCGCTGACCCTGGACCGGCCGCTCGGGCCGCGTCCGGAACTGCAGCCGCGCCGCCTGACCTGATCGCTGTCACCCGTCACCCGTCACCCGTCACGTGTCACCCGGCGCCCGGGGGCGTCG
>NZ_SMKB01000299.1:0-7753 GCF_004348575.1 Actinomadura sp. 7K534 | reverse complement strand
GCCGGGTGCGGCGGGGCGAACGCCGGGTCCGGGTAAGGGGGGTGCTGCCCGAAGGCCGCGACCGCTCCCTGCGCCGCCGGGACCGCCTGGGCCGCGGGCGGGATGTGAGTTCCGTCCCCCCGGCGCGGCTCCGCGGACTCCTGCTCCAGCCGGCGCTCGGCCAGCAGGGCCATGAGCGCGCGGGCGGTGTCGGCGTCCATGCGCAGCAGGACGCTGGGCATCCCGGCCTGGTCGACGAACGGGGAGACAGAGGGGGCGGACGGCAGGTGCGGCAGCGCCGCCCGCATCTCCTCGCGGAGATCCTGGGCAAGACGCAGCGCCTGCCGGTCACTGTCACTCAAGTGTGCGTTCATCGCGATCTCCGGGGAGTTCACGTGCGGGGGTCCGTGGATCATCCTGCTAGGGATGGCGTGCAGGTGCAAGGGCTGATGCACGTGCATTTCAGGAATTTTCCTCCCGTAACCCTTGCGTCCCTCGCTCGTTCCCGATCGCCTCGCCTCCCGCGGGGCCAGGCGCTAGGGGCGGGCTGAGCTGCGGTGATCCGCGGAACCTGCCGGGGTGGAAGGGCGTCGCCGCGGCCGGAGGACAGAGCGTGCATCCTGGACGGATGACGGAAACGCTGAGCGTCCGAGCCCTGAACCGCGCCACGCTGGCACGGCAACTCCTCCTCGCGCGGGAGCCCCTCCCCGTGACGGAGGCGGTGGGGCGGCTCCTGGGCATGCAGGCGCAGGAGCCCAAGCCGCCGTTCCTGGGCCTGTGGACCCGGCTGGACGGCTTCCAGGCGTCCGATCTCAACGAGACCCTGCGGGACCGGTCCCTTGTGCGCGCCACGATGATGCGCGCGACACTGCACCTGATGACCAGTGCCGACTACACGGCCTTCCGCACGACGATGCAGCCGATGCTGGACGGCGCGCTCAAAGTGCTGGGTGACCGGGCCAAGGGGATGGACCTTGAGGAGGTCGTCCCGGCGGCGCGCACACTGCTCGGGCAGGGGCCCCGCACGTTCAACGAGATCCGTGCGCTACTGCAGGAACAGTTCCCGAACGTCAACGACAGGGCTCTCGGCTACGCCGTACGGCTTTGCGTTCCGCTGGCCATGGTTCCGACACAGGACAGGTGGGGTTTCTCCCGCACGTCACAGTTCACGCTGGCCGATGACTGGCTGGGCGCCCCCGTCGCGGACGACCCGGCGCTAGAGGAACTGATGCTCCGCTACCTGGCGGCCTACGGGCCGGCGTCCGCCGCCGACGCGCAGACGTGGTCAGGACTTCCCGATAGCGGTGCGGCACTGGAGCGTCTGCGTCCCGGCCTGCATGTCTACAACGACGACCGTGGCAGGGAACTGTTCGACCTCCCCGACGCTCCGCGGCCCGGCGAGGACGTTCAGGCGCCACCGCGGTTCCTGCCCGAGTTCGACAGCCTCGTGCTGGCGCACGCCGACCGCAGGCGTGTCATCGCCGACGCACATCGGCCGTTGCTCACCACGAAGAACCTCCGCGTCCGCGCCGTGTTCCTCTGGGACGGCTTCGCCCAGGGCATCTGGGAGACGGAGTACAAGCGCAAGGTCGCCACACTGCGGTTGCGTCCCTTCGACCCGCTCCCCAAGGCGGCCCTGGAGGAGCTGACCCACGAAGGCGAGTCGCTCCTACGCTTCCTCGAACCCGACGCGAAGGAGACGATCGTCACCCTCGCCGACGACTGACGCGCCCTAAAGAGCGATGTAGGCGCGAACCGCTCATCCTTGGGCGGCGGACCCATCAGCCGATGGTGCGGCCCATGCCCTCCCAGTACGGGGCGCGCAGGTCCTTCTTGAGGATCTTGCCGCTGGGATTGCGGGGCAGGGCGTCCACGAAGTCCACCGACCGGGGGCGCTTGAAGCCGGCCAGGCGCTCCCGGGCGTACTCGATCACCTCGTCCGCCGTGAGCGCCGCGCCGGGGGCGGGCACGACGACGGCCTTGACGGTCTCTCCCCACCGCTCGTCCGGGACGCCGATGACCGCGACGTCGGCGATCCCCGGATGCGCCGCGAGGACCTCCTCGACCTCGATCGGGTACACGTTCTCGGCGCCCGTGACGATCATGTCCTTGATCCGGTCGGTGAGGAACAGGTAGCCCTCGGCGTCGAGGTAGCCCGCGTCGCCCGTGCGGAGCCAGCCGTTCCCGGCCAGCAGCCGCTCGGTCTCCTCGGGACGGTTCCAGTAGCCGGGCGTGTTCTGGCTGGACCTGGTCAGCACCTCGCCGACCTCGCCCGCCGGCCGCTCCGCGTCCCCGCCGGGCTCGACGATCCGCACCTCGACCCAGTCGTACGGGCGCCCGGCCGAGCGCATCAGGTGGGCGCGCGGCCCGCCCGGGTCGTGGTCCTCGGGTTCGAGCTGGACGATCGCGCCGGTCGTCTCCGTCATCCCGTAGAGCTGGAAGAGCGGGGCCTTGAAGGTGTCGAGCGCGCGGCGCAGCACCTCCGAGGTGATCGGGGACGCGCCGTAGGTGATCGCCCGCAGCGCCGAGTAGTCGCGCTCGGCGGCGCCAGGGACGTCGCACATGAACTGCAGAACGGCCGGGACGATGAACGCGTTGGTGATGCGCTCGCGCTCGAAGGTGTCGACCAGCGCCGCCGGGTCGATGTCGCGGACCAGCACCTGCCGGCACCCCGCGTAGAGCCCGGCGAGCGCCCAGCCGGTGCCGCCGATGTGGAACAGGGGCATCGGCACGAGGCTCACCGCCGAGGCGTCCAGGCGCCAGCGGCGGGCCATCCGCTCCCCCACCTCGAAGTTGGCGTTGCTCAGCTGCACGCCCTTCGGCAGCCCGGTCGTGCCGGACGTGTAGAGCTGCACGACGATGTCGTCCGGCTCCCCGATATGGCCCGGGTCCTCGGCCGGATGCGCGCCGAGCCAGGTCTCGTGGTCCTCGCCGGTGAGGACGGTCTTGCCGGGCAGTCCGGGCGCGAGCTCCGCGAACTCGGCGTCCACCACCGTCACCGGGGCCCCCGCGTCGGTGACGATCGCGGCGATCTCGGCGGCGGTCAGCCGCCAGTTGACCGGGGCCGTCACCGTGCCGATCTTCGCGGCGCCGAACAGCAGGTCGAAGTATTCGGGCGCGTTCTTGCCCAGGTACGCGACACGGGAGCCGGGTCCGAGCCCGGCGGCGAGGAGCGCCTGCGCGACCCGGCTGGAGCGTTCGTGGAGCTCGGCGTAGCTCACGGTCCGCCCGTCCCCGGTGACGGCGGGCGCCGTCCCACGATCGCGGGCGTTGTCTCGGACGATGGACACGACCCGGTAGTCCACTCCGGCTTCCTTCCGAATCTCGTTCGGTTGTGACGGCCGACCCTATCGAGACCGCTGTGCACCGCAAAAGCACCCATATAGCGTCAGATGCGGACAAGGCGCCCTGAGCGGGCAGAACTCCGAATAGTGATCAATCCGATACCTGGTTTGATTGAAAGATCCACCATTTGGGTTCAAGCTGTCTGCGACGTTTGGAATGCCCCGCCAGGTTCGTCCGCCGACCGACCGCTGACAGGACACGACCGATGTTCGAGATCTGGGAGACGAGTGAGCCGGCCCGGCTCATCAGCGACGCGGGGAGCCTCAAGGTGGCGCTGGAGAAGGTCGACACGATGTGCCGGCTCCGGCACGACCAGGCCGCGGCGCACATCGGCGAGCCGAGGGACGGCTACCACTTCGAGATCAGGGACGCCGAGGGCAAGGCGCTCGCGCGGCTCAGCTACGTCCCCGACACCTCCCGCGCCTACCAGAGCGTGGTCATCGAGGAGATGCGCGGCGAGGGGAGCGGCGACCGCGACGATTAGGCAGACCGCGCGTCCCCGGCGGCCTCTGACCGAACGGTCGGGGGCTTTTCCGTTGCCCTGATCGGACGGCTCCCGCCGGGGCGGGGCGAACCGTCCGTCCCGGGATGGCAGGATGCGTCGTGCTCGAATTGCCCGGGCGACGGGGGTGGCGGATCGGATGGCGGGGCGACGTTCAGGGCCTGGGGAGGCGGAGACCCCGGCCGCTCTCACGGAGGCCGCCGACGCACTGATCACCGAAGCCGTACGGGCGCTCGCCCTTGGCGACCGCACCGGATTCCGCGGGTTCGTGATGGAGGCGGCCGAGCGGACCACCGTTCCCGGCTGGACGTTCACCCTCCGCCGCAGCCTTGCGGCTCGGCTTCGCCGGGGGGTCACGAGTGCCTGGGAGCGGGGCTGGCAGCCGTCCGATGTGGTGAGGTTCACGTCCCGCCGCCGCACGTCCAGGCACGCACGGCTCGTGACCGACGCGATCGCGGCCGGGATGCGGGCCTACGCCGACGCCGCCGTGGACGACCGGTGGCGCGAGCAGCTCGCCGTCCTCGAAGCCGACGTGTGGTGGGAGGACGACGACGCCCACGCGGACGCCTGGTGCGAACGCGAAGGCGTGACGGACGCGACCTACACCGCCTGCGCGATCGAACTCATCCAGTTGCTGGAGGGCCTGCCAAGGCTGCCGAGCCTCGGCCCACGTCCCGGTGCGTCCGTCCCAGGCAGGGATGGACCTGCTGCCCCACACGAGCAGGTGCGGGACGTCGATCAGCGGACACTCGGCAAGGTCAGGGCGCTTCTGGCCAAGGCCGAGTCGACAGAGTTCCCTGAAGAGGCGGAGGCGCTGAGCGCACGCGCTCAGGAGCTGATGGCGCGGCACAGCATCGACCATGCGCTGCTGGCGGCGGAAACAGGCGACATCGACGGCCCCGCCGGTCGGCGCATCCCGGTGGACAATCCCTATGACTCGCCCAAGGCGGTCCTGCTGACGGTGGTGGCCGATGCCAACCGCTGCAGGGCGGTATGGCACCGGGAGCTGGGTTTCTCCACGGTGATGGGCTATCCGGCCGATCTGGCCGCGGTGGAGATGCTGTTCACGTCGCTGCTCGTCCAGGCGACGGCCGCCATGGTTCAGGCGGGTCCCAGGCGCGATGTGCGGGGACGTTCAAGGACGCGTTCGTTCCGCCACGCTTTCCTGAACGCCTACGCCGCCCGCATCGGGGAGCGGCTGCGGGAGGCCGCCGGGCGGGCGGCCGAGAGCGCCGGCGGGAACGATCTGGTCCCCGTCCTGGCGGCGCGCGATAGGGCCGTCGAAGAGGCCGTCGGCGCGATGTTCCCGAATCTCGCCAAGGGTCGGGCGGGTTCGGTGTCGAACTACGAAGGCTGGGTCGCCGGCCGTGCGGCCGCGGACCTCGCCAGCCTGAACGGTCGCCACGAGGTCACCGGAGCGGACCGCCGTTCCTAGCGCGCGGGGTCCCCCCGGGGGGCGAGGGGGACGTCCGTTCATGTGCGCAATTTCCTTCTTGTCGTGGGAGCTGGTCAGGACTTCTTGCGCCGGGTGTTGCCGCCCCGGCCCCGGAGCGGGACGCCCGCCTCCTTGAGGACGTTGTAGATGAACCCGTAGGACCGGCCGGTCTCGGCCGCCAGGTCGCGGATGCTCTCGCCGGCCGCGTACCGCGGGGCGAGCTCGGCGGCGAGCTGGGTGCGTTCGGCACCGGTCACGCGGGTGCCTCTCGACAGTGTTCGGGCCACGGGGACCTCCTGGTTTCCAAGGCTGCGCCACGGGGCCGTCCCCGCAGCTCACAGCAGTGTTGATCTCCCCAACGTACACATTCCCCCTGATTACGCTGTCGATGCCGCGCGAATCACCGCGAATTCGGCCGAAGCTGGTCTTTTCCGTGGTGAACGGCGTGTCGGAGCTGGACACCGGCCCCGGATCCGGAACCTGGCCGCGGCCGGGCGGGAGTGGCGGGTCAGGGAACGGCGGGCCCGCAGGGCGCCGAACCGCCTTCGGTGGCCGCGAGAACGGGCGCCGGACCGGCCGCGGCTTCGGGCTCGGGCGCCGGACAACCCGTCCCGGCGGCGGTCAGCACGCCGGCGGTCGCCTGGGACGCGGCTTCCCGGAGCGAGAGGTCCGAGCGGCGCAGCGGACGGCTCAGCGGGCCGAACGGGAACAGCGAGGTCTCGGCCAGGCCCTCCACGATCAGCAGCTCACCGGGCTGGAGGAGGCGCCAGCCTCGCTGGTCGTTCATGGGTTCGCTGGCGATGACGACGGCGGGCACCGGCCCGTCCGTCCCCGGATCGCTCACGCCGCCCTCCCCGGACGACAGGACCCACAGCTCATTGCTCTCCGGGTAGCGCAGCGCCCATATCCGCCCCGGCTCGGCCACGAGCATGTTCAGGGAGAACACTGGCAGCTCGGCGGCGATGCGCCGTACCGCCTCGACGATCCCCGCCGTCGTGTCACCGTAGCGGCGGATCTCAGCGGTCACGTACGCGAACACGAGTTCCGAGTCGGTCTCACCGGAGACCTGTGCGGTCTCCATCTCGGTCAACCATGCCCGCAGCGTCTCGAGCCCCTTCACCACGCCGTTGTGCGCGAAGAGCCGGTCGTTCATCACGAAGGGGTGGCAGTTGCGCACGGTCAGGCCACCGACGGACGCGTCCCTGACATGCGACACGAACGTGTGGGACGGAACGTTCCGGGCGTGCAGATCGAAGTCGGCGTTCTCGAAGGCGGCGAGCGGTGCCCTGTCCCGGATGGGCTCCCCGCCGAGCGAGAACCATCCAAGACCGGCCCCGTGCCGCATCCGGTGACTCTGCGCGCGCAGGCTCCGGGGCGCGTCCAGCAGCCAGTGAGCCGCGCGGACCCGGGGCCCGCCCGTGCTCATCGCGAAAAGTCGGCACATGCGTCGCCTCTCACATCATTCTCACCAAGGGTGACGGCGACTTTACCCAATGACGCCGCGCGCGCTGGCCACTTCCCGCCAACAGCTATACGGCCGAACGAACCCGGGGCCCGACCACACCTTCGATGGGCGATATCTCGCCCTCTGGGCCCTTCTTGCGACCGAGAGTTATCCACAGGCCGGAGTTCGGCTTCCTCCGGCCGCACACCCCGCGCATGCTGGCGACATTGCATGAGTTCCCTCGCGCAAGGAGCGGCCCTGATGACCACGATCACCTTTCATATTCCGTCCACCACGACCTCCCGTTTCGCCGTCGCCGCCACGAGCGTCCCGAAGGACCTGGCCGATTTGCTCCAACGAAGCCCGTCCGGCCCGTACCACGCCCACATCGCCGGACGCCTCGGCTCACCGCAGCTCCAGGTCACCCGGGAGGACCTCACCTGCCTCCGCTGGGACCCGGGGCAGATCAGCGCGGCCCGCCCCGAAGACAGACCGGCCGCACGGGCTTTCGGCAACGCCGCCGAGTTCGCCGTCATCACCGCCTTCACGCCGATCACCGACCAGCCCCGCGGCGCCCAGGTCGCCCGCGCCGCCGCCCACGCCATCGCAGACGCCACCGGCGGAATCACCGCGGACCTCACGACGGGTCACATCCTCCCGCCCTCCGCCACCGAGAGAACGCGCTTCGTCCTGGCGGACCAGTGGCTCGGCGACGTCCTACCGCCGTTCCGCGCCAACGGCCGCTGCACGGCCGCGGAGCCCGAACTGGACCCCGAGGGCGTGAACGGCTGCGCCTGCGTACGCCTCCGCACCCGCGGCCTCCGCCGCTTCGGCCTTCCAGAACTCCAGATCAGCGACGTGGCCTGCCCGCACGACCTAGCCGCCCTCAACGTGCTGCGCACCACCGCCCGCCGCCTCCTCACCGACCACTGGTCCTGGCTGGCCACAGGCCCGGCGGCCACCACCCGCACGCTCAGCGCCACGGTCCACCTGACCCAGACCGACTTCAACGACTTCTGGGGCACCGCGCCCCACGTCCCCCTAACAC
>NZ_SMKB01000298.1:0-7755 GCF_004348575.1 Actinomadura sp. 7K534 | reverse complement strand
GGTCCGGTCCGGCGGCGGGGGCGCCGAGGGTGGGCGCCGTGTCGGTGTCGGCGGTGTGGTCGGCGTGCTTGACGGGCAGGCGGACGACTTCGCCCATGGCCTTGGCGTGGTTCATGATGCGTTCTCTCCCTCGGCGGACGGCGCCACGGCGATGCCCTCGGCGGCCGGACTGTCGGCGGGGTCGGTGGGTGCTTCGGTCTTGAGGCGGGCCAGCAGGGCGCCGACGCGGGCGTTGCCGGCGGTCTGGCCGGCGGCGCGCAGCCGCGCGGCGAGGCTGTTGCGGGTCAGGGGCTCACCGGCGGCGGCCAGGTCGGCGGCGATGCGCCACCCCAGCGGCATGAGGTCGTCCACGTCCGGCGGCGCGGCCTTGCCGGTCTTTCGGGTGCGGGACGGGCGGGCGGACCGTCCACCGGGACCGCCGCCCCTCTTGGGTGCCCCCGTCCGCTTGCGCGTCGCGGACGGTCCACCGGTGGGCGGGGTGGACGGTCCGGACTCCAGTGCCGGACGGTCCACCTTGGCTACGCCCGGACGGTCCGCCGCCGGTCCGGTGGACGGGGCGGCGGTCACCTCGGCGGCCGGTCCACTCGTCTCGGGGGCGGGGGCGAGGTCGCCGAGGCGGTACAGGGCGCGGATACGGCGGGGTGCGCGGCGGCGCCATGCCCACCGGCCGTAGGTGTCCTGCAGGTCGGTCAATGCGAGTACGCGGGCGCGCTCACGGGCCAGAGCATCGGGGTAGGAGCGGATCTCCCACAGCACCATCCGGCGCCACAGCTTGAGCGTGGGCCACGGGGCGAGGATCCACCGCGAGGCGCGGATCCCGTCCATGCGGGTCCCCGCAGCGATGCCGGCGCGGATCCGGATCACGTGCGCGGCGATCTCCACCGCGCACACCCACAGCGCCGGCAACACCGCATGCGCGATGCGGCCGAACACCGTCGACTCCTCGGCCACGTTCAGATAGACGGTCGCGGCGGTCAGCGCCCACGGGATGAACCGCAGCCACCGAACCCGCATGTCCAGCCGGGCAAGAACGATGTCGAGCGCAGCGAAGATCGCAATGCCCAGATCGATACCGATCGGCACCGACCACGCCAACCCGCCGAACGACGGGCGGGCGGCGTCGGCGACCGCGGCGAAGCTGTTGACGAACCCCAGCAGCCCCAGCACGCCCACCAGCGCGGCGACCACGGCAACCGCGGTGAACTCATTACTGGTGAGCGCCCGCCCCTGAGACGCGCCATCTTCGGCGCGGTCGGACGTGGTCGATGGCGAGGCGGGCGAGTCGGTCGGGATCTCGTTGGAGGGCGTCAGCGGTCGGAGCGGGATGGCGGCGTGGTCGGCGGCGTGCGGGTTGGTGGCCTGTGCGCCGAGGTCCGCCCGAATGTGGAGCGGTGAAGCGTTCATGCGGTGTACCTCCCATCAGGGGCGGTCCGGACCGAGGTGGAGTCGACGCCGTGACGGTTGCCGGCCGGGTGGCCGGTCGAGCCGTCGGCGGGGTGGTACTCGGTGTCGAGGTCGGCGGCCATGACCGGCACGCCGCACGGGTGGCAGCGGAACCGGACCGGGCCACCGTCCAGCGGCGTGCGGCAGGTCGGGCAGCGCTTGACCGGACCGGCGGTCAGCGTCCGGCGCGGCGCGCCGTAGACCGGGGCGGGCGTGGTCGAGGTCATGCCGCGGTCACCTCCGCCTCGCCGAGGCCGACGCCCTCGGCGCACTCAAGGCACTCGCCGAGGTGCCGGGGCAGGACGTAACCGGCGTCGCGTCGGCAGGTCGGGCAGTACCGGCGCGCGGCCAGCGCCTTGCCGAGGGCGGCGCGCTGCCGCTCGGTGGGGACGCGCTTGGGCAGCGCCAGCCGGACGTCGTACAGGTAGGCGGCGCGCACGCCCTTCCGGTAGCGGCGGGAGTTCCACAGCACCTGTCCGGCGATGTCCTGTCCGCCGGGGCGCAGGCCCTCGGCCGCGAGCTGGCGGAGCGTGCGCAGGTGCGGCGGGGCCATGCGCCACGGCCACGTGGGGATCCCGTACCGGGCGCCGGTCGGGTCGAAGAACCGTGCGGAGCTGCGTCGGCGGGTCATGCCGTCACACCTCCCGCCGGCGCCAGGGGCGGGCGCTGGACGGTGACCAGGTGCCAGCCCTCGGCGCGCAGCGTCCGGTAGACCGACACAGCGGCGGCCACCGTCATCGCCGTGACGGCCAGGGCGGTCAGGGCCACGGTCGGCACCGGGTGCGCGACCGCCAGCACGCCACCGGCGGCGGCCAGCCGGAGCGGGGAGACGTACAGCCAGCACAGCGCGGCGAGCACGGCCACGGCGAGGATGAGGGCGGTCATTCAGGCCACCCCCAGCGAGGCCAGCAGCGCGGCGGCCAGCAGCCAGCCGACGTGCCAGGACTGGTCCAGGGCGTAGGCGCCGGTACCGGTCGGCGCGGTCGCGCCGTCGCCAAGGCGGGCGAACTCGCCCTTGCCGGGGATCAGGTGGCGGCCGAGCCAGTCGGCCAGCGCCAGCAGCGTGGAGCGCCGGTCGGCCCAGTAGTGCGAGACCGCGTCCACCGCCAGCGCGGCCGCGGCGGCATACGGGTTGACCGGCAGTGCCAACACCAGCGCCACCAGCGTGACGGCGGCGGCCTTGACGGCGGTCAGGGTGGCGACGTGCCGGGCGCACAGGATCCGGCCGGACCAGCCAGGCGCGCCCTTGCCGCAAGCCTGCCCGTGCGTCTGCAACCAGTGGTCGCCCACCTCGTGCGCGGCGTACAGCGCAGCGAACACCGCGGGGAACACGATCGGGTCAGCGCCGAACATCTCAGGCCACCTCTTCCAGGTCCGGAGCGGTCAGGGTCCGGGCCTCACGCTGGAGCGCCGCCAGCTCGCGAGGCAGGTGGCCCGCCCACACGCCGAACGTGGGGCGGATCCGCAGCGCGTAGTCCAGGCACAGGTCCCAAACCGGGCAGTCCTCGCACACCTCGCGGGCCACGTCCTGACGGGCCAGACGCTCGGCGAGCGGCTCGGACTCGAACGCGTCCGGGCCCATGTGCAGGTCCGGGTCGTGTCGGCATTCGCCGCGCTCGGCGAGTTCGGTCACCAGGTCCCCCAGCGACAGAGTCGACGGGTCGACAGACATGCGGTCCTCCATGCGGTTTGTGAGCCGTGGGATAGGGCGGCCCTCGGCGGCGTGCTTGGTGGCTTGTGCGCCGAGGGGCCGAGCCTGCGAGTAGTGGGCGGTCATCGCTGGTCAGCCCAGCGAGCCCGAGAACGTCGTGATCGCGTGGATCACCTGGTTGACCAGCGCGGCGGCCTTCTCCGGGTTGTTGATCGCGAAGATTGCGACCGCGATGCCGGCGAGCCACTGCGGGATGTTGCTGGACTTCTGCGGGAACACCTGAACCTCCTGATCACCGCGACTCGCCCTTGTGGGCGGCCAGTGGCCTCAGCGTATACGTAGCTACGTATACGCACAAGCCTTAGGTATACGATGGTGCGTATACGCTGGTCAGCGTGTCGCCGAAGAAGGCAAGGGGTTGATGACGCAGTGGCAGAACCGGCCTACGTCCGCATCGCGGGTGAGTACGCCCGACGTATCCGACGGGGTGAGCTGGCGCCCCGCACCCAGCTACCGAGCTACACCGAGATCGCCCAAGAGCAGGGCGTCTCGGACATCGTGGTTCGCAAGGCCCTCGAACTCCTCCAGAGCCAGGGCCTCGTTCGCTCCGTACGCCGGCGAGGAAACTTCGTCGCCGACCGCCCGAACCTCGTTCGCGTGTCTCCTGAACGCCAGATGGAGACCGCCGAACAGTCATTCGAGAACGAGTCCGAACAGCAGGTTCAGGTAGAGCGAGAGACTCAGCAGATCCCCGCCTCAACCGAACTAGCGGAGGCCCTCGGCGTACCGGCGGGGCAGGAGATCAACCACGTCATCACCCGAGCCACCGAGAACGGGCGACCGATCTCGATCTCGGACACCTACCAGCCGCGGGACGTCGTCGGGATCTCGGAAGCTGCCTACTTGGAAGAGACGATCTCGGACCAACTACCGGTGGAGACGCATGCCGAGTGGTTGCGGACTACGCCCGGCGACCTCGTCAAGACGGTTCACCAGCGGTTCCTGTCCGCCGACGAGCGAATCATCATGCTCTCGGACATCTCATATCCCCGCGACCGCTACGACGCGTTCGTGTTCCGCATGACCCTCAAGTAGAGGAATAACAATGGGGGTGCCGAATGAATCGGCACCCCCATTGTTATGTGCGGATTCAGATACGTACCCAGCCCTGTGCCATGTCCCCATCTGTCCACCACGAAACGAAGTGTGGATCCACTGAGTCCAGTCTCCAGCGATCGGACAGGGCGTCAAAGAAGGCATCGTTGCCCGTCTTGCCACCTCTCGGCTCTCCGATGTAGACGAGTCGCTCGCCGCCAGCGTCCTCGTACAACGTGAGCGCCTCGGACGACATAGTCTCGCCCCAGCCGGGGGGCCAGCAAAGCATTAGTGCGTAGTCCGCCGACTGGACACGAGCCGCAAACTCTGGCAGATCCCCGACCGGATGCCAGACGTCCGCCTGGCCGGCTCTTCCAGGGAAGGAGGGGTTATCAGCCTTGCCCGGCGGATTCGAGTCGTACGCGTCAACGGTCAGCCCTGCTTGAGCCAGCTGCGCGGCCCAATAGCCTCGCCCGGCCCCAAGCTCCACGATCGGGAGACCCGCACAAAAACTCGCCACCCATTCAATCGTTCGCGGGTTGGGTATCGCATACGCGTAAGCTGCTTGCAGGAGCATCTGCGCAAAGGCGAGTCGCACACTTCCTTCCGCCTGGCCACCATTCACTATCCGGCGGTCGCCGACTTCAGTCACGAGCGGCTCAACGATGTCCCAGTACGGGTTTGAGCTAACGGCACTGCCACCTGTCATGTAATGCACAAACCGCAAGTCGAACTGTGCATCTACTTCCTCGTCACCGGTCCCTGCCAGCCCTGCGGCCGTCTCCAGGTACTCGGCTACCTGGGGGTACTTGGCCCGAAGCGTCTGCTGGTCTTTCAGCAGTGCGGTAAGTTCTCGCCAACGGCTTGATGTCAGAGTCAGCTTGCCCATGGCGCAAGTCTCTCGCACTGCGCACGCACCGTCTAGGGCCCATCGATATCCAACAGGTAAACGGCGTCCAAGCAGGCTCTTCACTCTCCAAGATACTCGGCGACGGCCATTAAATGAGTCCATTTATGACTATCCGGCAAGTAAGAATCATAGCGTCCAGGGCCGAACTCTCCGGCTGCAATGAGAGTTCGAATGAGTGCCGAAGGAGCCATTATGCACACAAGGGAACTACTGGCCCTTTCGTGCAATCTGCGTCGCAAACGCTTATCTTGCGTAAGAAATACATGACATCCTTTATCTATAGCCTCCCCAACAAGACTCTCATCCCATGCATCGTTTCCGCTGCCGAGAGGAAGAGACTCATAGTGCACACTTTCGTCGATATCTGCATCCAGATTTAGACACTGCAGGGCACCATTTATTTGGAGGATTTGATATTCACGCCTCTGCCATTCATCGGCACTCAATCCTCGACGAGCGTCCTTCAATTGCCTTGGAGATACCTTGAAGCGAATATCTCTCATCATCCATAGTTGTACGAGTTGATACAAAGCCAGGAGTTCGTCCTGATGTTGAGGGTCATCGACAACAACAGGAAACTCCTCGTCACCCCACATCAGGGAACCGTACTTTGCGAAGTCGATCAGAATGTTTGTATCCCAAAATACTCTCAAAGGACCAAACCCAATCCTTCCTGCAAAAAGATCTGGAAGACTCTCATAGTGAAAGCAGCCTCCATCATCGATCTCATCATCCTCGGCGGCTAGAGAGAATCTGTTAGGCGTATGTGCCGGACTCTTCACAGCTTCCGGAACTGCGATCGGAAAGGCGAGTTGTGTGTGGTCTCGCCGCTCAGCGGCCAGGGATTCATCCTCGCTCACATGCACCCCCATAGGCGTTCGTTTGCAAAAAGCTCGCCGGTCATGGCTCCTCCTGGAGGATGCGCCTTCTAGCTCTCACGGTCAACCGCATACTTCTGACGTCGATTGGCTTGGGATGGTGAGAGTCTCAGGAGAGTCGTCACTGCTCAGCACGCATCATCGCGTCCCCAGTGTCGCCATCGCACCGAGTGGAAGCTTGAGAGACGGTCGGAGAGCGTCCTTCAGGCGGACGGCGTCCCCGGCGCTGGGGCGTCGGGCTGGTCGCGCTGGATCGGTTCTCAGCGCTCCAGCGTGTTCCATGTGCGTCCAGTTGACGAGGCTACGGAAACGGATCCCCTGGTGGGGGACCTTTCCGGTGCTGGTCTCCGGAGCCGTGTGCGCAGGTTCGAATCCTGCAGGGGGCACCTCAAATGATCTACCAGAACCCCGGTTGACCAGGCATTTTTACCTGTCACCGGGGTTCGTTGCGTACGCAGCCATGTGCCACCGAAGGCCACCGATTGTCACGGTCTCCGGAACATGCGCGGAACGGCGTTGAGGCCATCTGCCCAGGTCACCCCCAGCAAAAGAGCCCCGTTCTTGGTCATCGAGGCAGTGCGCGTAGATCCGTTGCAGGACCTCCACACTGTGCCCCGCCCACTCGGCCACCTTCGTAGCCGGGACGCCCGAGCTCAGCCGCCACGAGACCCCGGCATGCCGGAAGTCGTACGGCTTGCGCGCCAGCGGAGTCTTCACCTGCGCCGCCGTCAACGCCTTGCCGCGCGCCAGTGGAATCATCGCGCTTAGTGACGGACACCTCGACGTAGGAGGCGTACCCGGAGCCATAGTTATCGATCTCTGCATGCTCTACTACGACGGGCGTGGGGCATACTTGATCGGAAATAATTGGGCGGCATTAGAGGGCCTGCACTTGAAGGGATAACCGTCGAATGAGTTCTATCGACCGCGATGAAGAGTTGACTCTTGAGGTTGTGCGGCTTGTGCGGGGTGTTGTTGGGGCTGATGTCGTGGGGTGTTATCGGCATGGGTCGGCTGTGCTTGGCGGGTTGCGGGTTTATAGCGACATCGATTTGTTGGTTGTGGTTAGGCGGCGGCTTACTGGAGGGGAGCGTCAAGCCCTACTGGAGAGGTTGTTGGCGGTTTCTGATGATCCCTTGCAGGGTGGGGCGGGGCGGCCGGTTGAGCTTTCCGTTGTGGTTCAGGCGGCGGTTCGGCCTTGGCGGTATCCGGCGGAGTGCGAGTTTCAGTATGGGGAGTGGCTTCGGACGGAGTATGAGGGTGGGCTGATACCGGGCGCGGAGTCGTGTCCTGATCTTGCGGTGTTGATCACGATGGTTTTGATGGGTGATTCTTCGGTGTTCGGGCCGGCGGCGGGCGAGGTTCTGGAGCCTGTTCCGCGTGCGGATCTTCGGGCTGCGTTGCTCGACGGGGTGCCGGGGCTACTGGGTGAGGTTGAGACGGATACACGGAATGTCTTGCTGACCTTTGCCCGGATTTGGAGCACGCTGGTCACTGGACGGATCTGGTCCAAGGACGAGGCCGCGTCGTGGGCGCTTGCTCGGCTTCCCGTAGAGCACCGGGCCGTTTTGGCCCGTGCCCGATCGGTTTATCTGGGACTGGAGGAGGAGTGCTGGGACGGCCTTCGGGACGCCGTGCGGGAGCACGTTGGGTACGTCCATCGGCAGATTCGGGCGGTTAGCGGGTCAGGTGTTGGCTATTCGGGTTAGCCATTCGATTAGGAGGGTTTGTTCGGCGGGGGTCAGGGTGGTGAGGCTGGGGGTTGCGGCGCGTAGGGC
>NZ_SMKB01000297.1:0-7756 GCF_004348575.1 Actinomadura sp. 7K534 | reverse complement strand
GCCCCATTCCCGCTCCCCCTGGAAATCCCGCCGCCGCGCGCTCTTCACCGCGGCCCGAACCGCCCTGCCCGCCACCGGCGCACCGCTCACGGTGACGACGCCGTTCACGCGAAGGGCGTTCCGTCCACTCGCAGCCGTCATCGCGGCCGTACTCGCCGGCGTGCTCCTACAGGTGCCGCTCACACCGGCGCGCGCGGCGATCCGGGATGTACTGCCGATGACCATCACCAACAATTCAGGGCGCACCGGGCAGGTGCACCTGTACGTGGTCGGCGTGAACATCGGCACCGGCCGGCTCGGATATGTCGACGAGGCGGGGACGTTCACGCCCTGGCCTGCGGGTTCGATCCCGCCGAGCCCCGCTCCCGACGTCTCGATCAGCGGCCCCGCCAATGGCGCGGCGAAGACGATCCGCATTCCGCGCGGCCTTTCCGGGCGCGTGTACTTCTCGATCGGGGAGAAGATCAGTTTCTTCCTCACGCCCGACGGACTCGTCCAGCCGGCGCCGTGGAATCCGAGCGATCCCAACCACGACGTCGTATTCGACTGGAGTGAATTCACCTTCAATGCCGACGGGCTCTGGCTCAACAGTTCCCAGGTCGACATGTTCAGCATCCCGCATTCCGTCGCGGTCACGAACGGCGCGGGCGCGACGACACGGACGGGAGTACTCGTACCGAATGGCCGGGAACGCATCTTCGACGCCGTACAAGGCCAGGCCGGAGACTGGACCAGTCTGGTCACGACACGCGCGGACGGTCTGCGGCTCCGCGTCCTTTCCCCGGCGAAGGGAATCGACGCGGGCGTTTTCGGCTCCACCTACCTCGACGGGTACATCGGCAGTGCCTGGGACGCCTACAGAACGCGCACGCTGACCGTCGTGCCATTCCAGCACGAGCCGCAGAAGCGGTTCTCCGGCCGGACCGACGCCGGCGGCGCCATGCACTTCACCGACGACACGGGCGCCGTGGTGGCCTCGTTCCAGAAGCCCACCACCAAGGACGTGTTCGGCTGCGACGGCAGGCTCCACGCGCCCAACGACCACGTGGTCGGCCCGATCGCGCGGACGCTGTGCGCGGCGCTGCACCGCTCAACGCTCGGCCATCTGGACACCCAGCCCACCTACGACGCCGGCCAGTTCTACACGCGGGAGGTCACCAACCACTACTCGCGGATCGTCCACGCGAACATGGCCGACGGCAGGGCCTACGGATTCCCGTTCGACGACGTCGGCGGGTTCGAGTCCCTCGTCCACGACGGCTCCCCGGCCTCCGCCGCGATCGGCTTGACGCCGTGGTGACCTGATGCGGGCGTGACGTGAACCGTCCCGATGCGAAAGTGGTGGCGTGACCTCGCTGTCCACCGAGCAGGGACACCCGCCGGCGTCTCCGCGCGAGACGCCGGCGGGCCGTTTCGGAGCGCTGCGGCGGCACCGGCGGTGGCTGACCGCCCTCGCCGCCGCGGTGCTGCTGGCCCAGATGGCGGCGGCGATGCTGACCGCCGCCGCGCGGCAGTCCCCGACCAACGACGAGCCGGTGTACGCGGGGACGGGCGCGTACTACGTGTACGAGCACGACCTGCGCTACAACCCCGAGCATCCGCCGCTGGGCAAGCTGCTCATCGGCGTCGGAATCGCCCTCAGCGGGGCGCACCTCGACGCCGCCTACACCGGCGGCCAGTACGCGGCCGGACGGCACTTCCTGTACGGCTCCGGCAACAACGCGCAGCGCGTCTTGCTGGCGGCACGACTCCCGGTCATCGTCCTGACGCTGCTGTTCGGCCTCGTCGTCTTCGCCTTCGCCCGCGACCTCGCCGGACCGCTCGGCGGGCTCGGGGCGCTCGCCCTGTACTCCTTCTCCCCCGACGTCATCGCGCACGGGTCGCTGGCCACGCTCGACGTGCCGATGGCCGGTTTCCTGCTGACGGCGGCATGGCTGCTGTGGCGGGCGCGGCGGCGGCCGCGGCTCTGCCTCCCGCTCGCGGGCCTGGCGCTCGGCGCGGCCGTGGCGACCAAGATGAGCGCGCTGCCCGCGATCCCTCTGCTGCTGGGCCTGGCCGCGCTCTCGGTGTGGTCGGCGGGACGGGAGCGCGCCGCCTCCCGCCGCCGGCTCCTCGCGGCCTGCGCCGCGTCGGCCGCAGGGATCACCGTGCTCGTGGTCGCGGTGGTGTGGGCGAGCTACCTGGCCGTCGACCCGCGGCTGCGCTGGACGGCGCCGGCGGACGTGCCGTCCATCGGCGGGCTGCGCGGGTTCGCCGCCGGCCTGCTGCCGTTCCCGGCGCCGTTCCGGGACGGGATGCGCGTCCAGTTCGGCTTCGAGGACCTCCGGTGGACGGGCTTCCTGTTCGGCCGGGTCTACCAGGGCTCCCTCTGGTACTACCTCCCGGCCGCGCTGCTGGTGAAGACGCCGCTCGGGACCCTCGCGCTGTGGGCGGCGGGCGGCGCCGCGCTCCTCGCGGTGCCGCGGCTCCGGCCCGCCGCGCCGTACGTGCTGCTGCCCGCCGCCGTGCTGCTGGCCGCGGCCATGACCGGCGACCGCGACCTCGGCGTCCGCTACGCCGTCTTCCTCCCGATGTTCCTCGCGGTGGCGGCGGCCGGCCTGGCCGCCGTCCGCCGGCGCTGGACACCGGCGATCGCGGGCGCGCTGGTGCTGTTCACGGCGGTCAGCTCGCTGCGGACGTACCCGTACTACCTGCCCTACTCCAACGAGGCGTTCGGCGGCCCGGCAAAGACCCACCGGCACCTGCACGACTCGAACGTCGACTGGGGCCAGGACCTCCGCCGCCTCGCCGCCCACCTCAGGGAACGGCACCCCGGCGAGAAGGTCTGGCTCGCCTATAAGGGCCAGGGAGTCCCCTCCTACTACGGCATCCGCGCGTCGGACCCGCTCACCGTCCCGCCAGGCCGGGTCCACGGGCTGCTGGTGGTGTCGAACACCTTGATCGCCAAGTCCGACCCGCGGCTGACCCCCCTGATCGCCACCGCCGAGCCGGTCGGCGACGTCGGCCACTCCATCACGGTCTTCCACCGCCCGTAACCGTCCGGTGGGCGTGAGCGCGGGACCAGAGGGCGGGCCAGCCGCCGGAGGCGAGCCAGGAGGCGGGGACGCGGAGGCCGTGCGCGGCGACCTCGTCCCAGAAGACGGCGGTGTCGGCGCCGAGCTCGCGGGCGGCGGGCAGGGCGCGCCGCCATGGGCCGTCCTCGTCATCGAGCGTGGTCGCGGGATAGCCGGGGACCTTGGTCTTGCGCGGCGCCGTCACCGGCACCGCCTCGAATCCGGCGGCCTCGCAGCTGACGGTGACGACGAGGGCGCAGAGGAGCGGTTCGGTCGCGCGGTGCGCGAGGGCGCGGGCGATGACCGGATCGTCCTGGACCGCCAGCCGGCCGATCGCCCGGCGCGTCCGGCGGCCCGCCAGGTCGAGGTTGTAGGCGCCGGCGATGACGGGGATCTTGATGAGCCTGCGCAGCGTCTTCGGCAGCGGGGGCTCGCCCAGCAGGAGCCCTAGCCGGTCGAAGCGGTCGCGCAGCGCCGGGTCGAGGGCGTCCAGCGCGGTTTCGAGGGGGCGGGCCTGCGTCGCGGCCCACAGCCCGATCAGGTCGACCGCTCCGGAGTCGAGCGCGCGGCGGACGGCGGAGGTCAGCTGTGCCGCACCCAGGCGGCGCAGCCGGACGAGCGCGGCGTCCGGCGGCGTCGCGGCGACGGCGGCGTACGCGCCGAGGGCCCCGGGTGCGGTCTCGTCCCAGGCCCGCCCGGCCAGCGTTCCGAGCGGCGGGCCCGCGTCCTCGACGAGGCGCGGCGCGGCGCGGCGGCGGACGGGACGCGCCGGCGGAGGCTCGTCCGGAGCCGGGACGGGCTCCTCGGCGACGGCGCCCGGGATCGCGGCGACCCAGTCGCGGATCCGCCGTTCCAGCGCCGGGTCCGGGTCGTTGTTGAACCTCGCCGCGATCTCGCTGACCCGCCACCCCCGCGACGCGGGCCGCAGCGGGGACACCTCGGCGTTGACGGCGAGCAGCCCGTGCCCGTCGTAGAAGCCCAGCAGACCGGTGCGGCCCTCGCGGGCCTCGTCCACGTAGCCGGGCCCGGCGATGCAGTTGCCCATGTAGTCGGCCCAATCCGCCAGATCGCGGGCGCTGCGCGCGACCCTGGCGCGGACGCCCGCGCCCGGGACCGCCAGACCGTCCCGCGCGAGCAGCGGGGCGGGGACGGCGAAGTCGCCGGTCAGCGCCTCGGCGACCGCCGTGCCCGACATCAGCCCTTCGGTGAGGCCGGACCAGGTCCGGGCACCGCGCGGCGGGACGCCGCCGAGCGCGGTGAGCTGCGCGGCGCCCGAGACCGCCAGCGTGACCGAGTCGAGCCGGGGGGCCAGAGGTTCGCTGACGGGCTCAGGGTCATGGTCGAACCAGGGGGCGCCGGTGCCGGGCAGGGCCCGGGCCCGGTCGTGGCCGTGCAGCCGGGCGAGCGCGTCGAGCAGGTCGGCGTACCACAGCAGGTCACCGACCCTTTCCACGGCGGCGGGGTCGTCCGCGGCGGTGAGCCGTGCGTGGAGGGGGGCGGTGCCGTCCAGCAGCGGGTCCGACCAGGGCGGGATGCCGGCCCAGTCGCCCGGCGGGCGCTCGTACCCGGCCGCCTCGCGCCAGTCCCGCAGCCCCGTCGCGGCCCACTCGCGCAGCGTCGCGTCGCGGTACCCGAGCATCTCGATCATGATCACCTCGATCTCCACGATGATCACGAGGGCGTAGGCGCGGGCGGAGGTGAGCCGTGGCCTGACGTAGGCGGCGAACCCGGCGTCACTCGGCGCGTCGCCCGACAGCCTGCGGCAGAGGTCGCGGACGTGGGGGGCCGGCCGCGCCGGGATGCCGGTGAGCCCCGGGACGCGCCGCGCGGAATGGGCCGCGACCGTGTCGGAGACCTGCGCCGCCGCCGCCCGGAGGAGGGAGGCCGTGCGGTCCAGGCCGTCGTCGAGCCCGTGGTCGGCGACCGCCGTCGCGGTGCGCAGCAGGGCCGTGGCGCCGAGCGCGTCCTGGACGATCCGGTCGAGCCGGTCGCGCCAGTACCGTTCGTCCGGGGTCCACCTTGCGGCAACCGCGAGGGAGGGGTTCTGCGCGAGGCCGAGGGACGTCCTCAGCATGCCGAGGATCTCCTCGTCGTCGTGGTGGCGGCGCCGCTCGCGCAGCCGGGGAACCCGGTCCCGGCCGCTCTGCGTCGCCAGCCGCCGCTTCCGCCGTGCGATCCCCGCGTGGTGCTCCAGGACCCGCGCCCACAGATCCAGGATCAGATCGAGCCTGCGATGCCGCGGCACCGGCGCCAGCACCTGCCTCAGGTGCTCCCCGAGCACCGACGGGAGGTCACCGGGGACGATGTCGGCGTCCAGGCGGGGGATCTCCAGCGCGAGCACCCGCTCCAGTTGCTCCGGCCCGAGCACGTCGCTCGCCGCCACCGCCAGGTGCAGCGCGGCCCACCGGCCCTCCTCGACGGCACGCGCCGCGCCCGCGCCCACCCGCCTGGTGACCGTGGGGCCGAACAGCGCCACCAGGAACCCGCCGCGGTCGCCCAGCCGTCCCGCCTCGCGGAAACCGAGGACCCGCAGCGCGGCCAGGACGGCGTCCCGCTGGTCGCCGCGCGCCCCGTCCAGCCGCGCGGACCGGAATCCCGCTCCCAGGTCGACGCCGGCGCCCGCCGCGACCGCTCCCCCGGCCCGGACGAGCCGGGCGAGTTCGGCGACGGCGCGCGCGGCGTCCGCCTCGGCGGCGTCCTCGGGTCCGAGCGCGACGGGCTCCCCCGGGCGCGCGTCCGCCCCGCCCGGCAGCCGGACCGGCCCGGACGGCCGGTCCGCCCAGGCGGCGAGGCCCGAGGCCACCACACCCCACGCGAGACGGATCTTCACGCGCCCCATGATCCCGCCCGGGCGCGCAGCGCCCAACGCGTTTCTCGTCCGCTGTGATTGGCTGAGCGCATGTACGACGTCGTGATCGCGGGCGGCGGGCACAACGGGCTGGTCGCGGCCGCCTACCTGGCCCGGGCCGGGCGGCGGGTGCTGGTGCTGGAACGGCTCGGCCACCTGGGCGGGCTGGCCGTCTCGGCGCGGGTGTTCCCCGGGGTGGACGCGCGGGTGTCCCGGTACTCCTACCTCGTGAGCCTGCTGCCGTCGCGGATCGTCCGCGACCTGGGGCTGAAGATCGAGCTGCGGGGGCGGCGGTACGCGTCCTACACGCCGGTCGGCGCCGGCGGGCTGCTGATCGACAACGGCGACGAGGCGCGGACGGCCGCGTCCCTCGGCGCCGACGCCGAGGCGTGGCGGCGGTTCTACGGGACGGCCGGGCGGGTCGCGGCCCGGGTCGCGCCGACGCTGCTGGAGCCGCTGCGCGACCGGGCCGGGCTGCGGACCGTCGTCGACGACGCAGAAGCCTGGCGGGATCTGTTCGAGCGGCCCATCGGGGAGGTGGCCGACGAGCGTTTCGCGGGCGACACCGTACGCGGGGTGGTGCTCACCGACGCGCTGATCGGCACCTTCGCCGACCCGGCCGATCCGTCACTCCTGGCCAACCGCTGCTTCCTCTACCACGTCATCGGGAACGGCACCGGCGACTGGAACGTGCCGGTGGGCGGGATGGGCGCGGTGAGCGGAGCGCTGGCCGGCGCCGCCCGCGCGGCCGGCGCGGAGCTGCGGACGGGGATGGAGGTGCTGGCGGTCGACCCGTCCGGCGAGGTGGCGTTCCGGGACGCCGAGGGCGCCGAGCACGCCGTCTCCGCCCGGTGGGTGCTGGTCAACATGCCGGGCGGGGCCGGTGACGAGGAGATGCCCGAGGGGTCGCAGCTGAAGGTGAACATGGTGCTCTCCCGGCTGCCCCGGCTGCGCGACCCGTCCGTCCGGCCGGAGGAGGCGTTCGCCGGGACCTTCCACATCAACGAGGGGCGCGCGCAGCTGGCCAGGGCGTTCGAGGAGGCCGAGGCCGGCCGGATTCCCGCGCTGCCGCCCGCCGAGGTCTACTGCCACTCGCTGACCGACCCGTCCATTCTCGGTCCGGAGCTGCGGGCGGCCGGGGCGCACACCCTCACGCTGTTCGGCCTGCACATGCCGGCGCGGCTCTTCCGCGCGGACCCGGCGGGCGCGCGGGAGGCGGCCCTGCGCGCCACCCTCGCGTCGTTCGACTCGGTGCTCGCCGAGCCGATCGGGGACTGCCTGCTGCGCGCCCCGGACGGCTCGCCGTGCCTGGAGGCCAAGACGCCCGTCGACCTGGAGGACGAGGCGGGCCTCCCCGGCGGGCACATCTTCCACCGCGACCTGTCGTGGCCGTTCGCGGAGGAACCCGCGGAGCGGGGGCGGTGGGGCGTGGAGACCGAGCGTCCGCGGGTGCTGCTGTGCGGGGCGGGCGCGCGGCGCGGCGGCGGGGTCAGCGGCATTCCGGGGCACAACGCCGCCCGCGCCGTCCTCGAGGCGGGTTAGCGGCCGCAGGCGCGGTGCAGTGCCTCGGTCACCGGCCCGGGGTCGGCGGACGGGAGGACGGCGGCGAGGTGCCCGTCCGGGCGGACGACATGGACGGTGTCCGGCCCGGCCCGCAACGCCTCCCGGAGGACCCCGTCCGCGTCGATCTCGTCCAGCGCGTGGACCGTGTGGGGAACGCCCGTCCGCAGCCGCAGGGCCCGGCGGTTCGCGGTCAGGACGACGAAGCCGGTGCCGAACAGGCGGCGCAGGCGGGTGCGCTCGCCGCCGACGGCGCACGGCCCGTCCGGGCAGAGGACGCCGGGCACGGGCGGGC
>NZ_SMKB01000296.1:0-7903 GCF_004348575.1 Actinomadura sp. 7K534 | reverse complement strand
CCGCCTGCTCGGCTGCCTGCACCACTGCCTGCACACCCAACAGCCCTACCAGGAGGCCACCGCGTTCGCAGCCCGCACCCTCGCCGCGGCTTGACACGCTAACCGCATGGGATGTCTTGTCGGCCAGGGTGAGGATTCCCGCCTTCTCCAGCTCGCGCAGGATGCCCCGGACACGGGCGGCGGTCAGGTCGTGGATCTTGCCGGGCATCGCCCCCGAGGTCCACAGGATCGTCCCGTCCGGGCCGGCGATCACCTGCACGTTCATCCCGTGCACCCGATGCTTGCCGGAGAAGTAGGGGCGGTCGGCCTTGACCCGGTCGGTGTGAATCAGCGTGCCGTCCAGGACCAGGTGCGTCAGCCCGTCGGTCCCGGCCTTGCGCAACGCAGCCCACAGCTTGGGGGAACGCGCCGACAGCAGCGAGACGATCCTCTCGACGTAGCGCCAGGCGGTGGCCACCGACACCCCGAAACCCGCGGCGGCCTCGGCAAACGTCTCACCCTTGCGCAGGTGCACCAGCACCAGTAGAGCCTGCTGGCCGGGGTCCAGCAGCCGCCACCGCGACCCGATCGCCCGCCGATGGCGGCGGACGATCCCCGCCACGTAGTTCAGCGTCGGACGCGACAAATCCACAGCGGCACGGTAAAACAGCATGCAGAAGCTCCTGGTGAGACGGTGTGGGTTGTGGTGATCAACCCGTCTACCAGGGGATTCTCTGCATCTGCAGGGAATCCATCAACTCGCGATCACGCTGTGATCAACCAGCCCGCCTGACGATGAAAAGGGGTCACTGATAGATATCGGTCTGCTAATGATTAAGAGTGGAAATAGTGAAGAGGCTCGGCGGATAGCAATAGATGTGGCCGCCATTATCGAGGCCGTTGACGTTCCCTTCTTTCACGCTCGAATTTTGGCGAACTTGTCAAGAGTGGTCTACGGGTTGGCTGACTTTCAGTGGCTTCAGCGTATCGCGCAGCAAATCGAGTCTGCTTCTCTCGGTGTGGAGGATTCGCCTTATAGGTCAATGATCTTGGTCGAGTTGGTCGAGTTGGTCGAGGTGCTTGCCAGGGCAGGTGAAGTAGAAAGAGCTAAAGAGATCACATTTACTATCAAGCATCAGGGTGAGCAGTCTGAGGCCTGCGCTAGATTGACCCTTTTTCATCCGGCTGGGCGGACGCTGATCACAGCATGATCGCGATGGGGGCGTTCGGCGGGTGGCGTGAAGAAACCCCTAGTAGACGGGTTGATCACCACAACCCCCGCGTCCGAACCAGGGGCTCTGCATGCTGTTCTACCGCGCCGCCGTCGATTTGTCGCGTCCAACGCTGAACTACCTGGCCGGCGTGATCCGTCGGCCCGCAAGGCGATCGGGTCGGCCTGGCGGCTGCTCAACCCCGGGCAGCAGGCCCTGCTGGTGCTGGTCCACCTGCGCAAAGGCGACACCTTCACCGAACTCGGGGCCGGATTCGAGATATCGACCAGCACGGCCTGGAGGTATGTCGAAGAGGTGGTGGGGCTGCTGTCGGCGCGGTCACCGAAGCTGACGGCGGCGCTGCGGAAGGCCGACAAGGGGTATCAAGGCGCCGAGGCCCGCATCGTCTTCACCCCGTACAAGGGACGCGACAAGCCCGAGTCCCAGAAGCAGGCCAACCGCGCGCACGCCAAGCTCCGCGGGCCCGGCGAACGCGCAAACGCCCAGCTCAAAAGCTGGCGAATCCTCCGCAAGCTCCGCTGCAGCCCCAGCAAGGCCGGCCACCTCGTCAAGGCCATCGCCGTCCTACAGAACTACGAAACCACCCGAGGATGAAAAAGGCTCACTGCAACGTAATGCCCGGGTGTCAAACGCCAAAATCTGTCTCCATCGACCGATAGAATTTATTATCGCGTCGGCGTGGCGCCGTACGTTGCGGGTACTCCTTCTCAATGCCGGTTGACGTGCAAGGGCTGTGGATTGTACACGGGGGACGAGTGAACGCAGAGTAAGGCTCTTTTCAAGAATGGGTAACAAGAATTCATCGCCGTTGTCCCGTGTCGCTGGTCTTCCTCGAAAGCCGTCGAAGACCGGCTCGTGCAGATGATATAGGCGCGTAATCGGTCCGAGCGTGTATGACATCGGCGGCTCGGAACTCTGAGCCGCCCCGGTCCACTACTAGGAGTCGCATTTCATCTGCACGGCCTTCTGCCACGGAGACGGCGCGGCACTCGCGTGGCGGCACCAGATCGGAAAGCGGGGCGAGTTCTCAGATGCCTCAGCCCGACGGCGGAGCGAGCCACGGTGTGGGCGTCGGCGTGGGCGGTCCTTCCGGTCCGTCCCTTCCACCTGGCGGGTGGGACGGCGCGGATCGGCCAAGTGCGGGACGTGTGTGGCGCGTCACGGCTCTCGCCGTGTCCGGTGGCGTCCTCGCCGGGCTGGTCGGGGGCGCCTTCCGCCGATCCCTGGTCCTGGCCGATGACTACCGTGACCAGCTGTTCGCGTGGGCCCGGCTCGGGTCCTTGTGGCGCTGGGTGGTTCCGGTCCTGGTCGCGGTCGCCGCTGTGGCGCTGGCCCGGCTGATCGTCCGCCGGGTTCCGGAGTCCTCCGGCAGTGGCGTCCAGCGGGTCGAGGCGGAACTACGGACAACGGTCAGGCCGGTTCGCATCGCCCTCCTTCCGGCCAAGTTCGTCGGCGGGCTGTTGTCCATCGGCGCGGGCATGGCGCTGGGCCGGGAGGGCCCTACCGTGCAGATGGGCGCATCGCTCGGCGCTGAACTGGCACGCCGTGCCCGGCTCAGCCCGCCCGAGGTGCGCGTGCTCACGGCCGCGACCGCCGGAGCGGGACTGGCGGTGGCGTTCAGCGCACCCGTGGGCGGGGCGCTGTTTGTGTTCGAAGAGGTCGCTCATGCCTTCCGTGTTCGGCTGGTCCTCACGACCGTCGCCGCCGTGGCGGCGGCGATCGCCGCCTCATCGCTCGTCATCGGCACCCGGCCGGTGTTCTCCGTCGGGCGGGTCCCGATGGAACCACTGCGGACGCTCCCCGCGTATGTGGTGCTCGGCCTGCTGCTGGGCGCGGCAGGAGTGGCCTACAACCGGCTGACCATCCTTCTGCTGAACGGTGTGGAAGGCTTGCGCGGCCTTGCCCCGGAGGCGAAGGCCGCCCTCATCGGCGGGGTCGTCGGATTGATCGGTATCGGCGCTCCAGAACTGATCGGCGGTGGCGAATCGCTGGGTCAGGACGTCCTCGCCGGTGGGAACGCTCTGGGATATCTGGGGATCGTGCTGGTCATACGCTGGTTCCTGGGGCCGCTGTGCTACTCGGCGGGTACGCCGGGCGGGCTGTTCGCGCCCCTGCTGCTCGTCGGCGCCGCGGCGGGTTCGCTGTTCGCCGGATCCTTGCACGCCGTCCTGCCGTCACTCGGCATGGCGTCCACCGCAGGCGCCATCGTCGGCATGTCCACGTTCTTCACGGCTGTCGTGAGGGCGCCCCTGACCGGCGTCGTGCTGATCGTCGAAATGACAGCGACGACGTCGCTGATCGTCCCGATGCTGCTGGCCGCCATGGCCGCGCTGATCAGCACGACACTGCTCAACGGGCCGCCGATCTACGACACTCTGCGCCAACGAATGCGAGACCCGGCGGCGGGGCCACACGGCACAGGACGTTGAACCACAATGTGCGCTTCCCCCGAACACTGTGATGCGGTCCGCGCTCAAAACCGGCCTATGCCGTGAGACGGGCGCTCGGGCGGTCGCCGGTTCCATGCCGCTCTCTGACGATCCGGCCTCGTGGGTCCTTCCGCGGCAGCGGCGTCTCGGTCGCGTGATGGCCGTACTGGCGGACGTCGGCCGACAGCTCGCCGAGCGAGGGCGGCAGCTACATGACCGCGCCGAGCACGATCACGCAGGCCAGCCGGCGATGACCGAGGCGGTCCAGGACCCGAACCGGTCCTTGAGGCGCTGCCCGAGCCGCACTCCGGCGACCAGCACCGCGATCGACACCCCGACCACCAGCACTCATTGTCGGCTTCTCCCGAAACCACAGCATCCCTGCGCGTGGTCCAGGACGGTCCCGCCAAGGACACATGCGGGGGCGCTCGGGCACCGGAATGCCGCCGCTCGCTGAGGCGTGGCGGTCGGGCGCCGCAGCCCGCTGCATCGCGCAGGAGCCGGAAAGCAGGTCACGGTTCAACTCGTGTGCCCGCGCTGGGACGATTTTGATCAACAAAGGGGCGAGGGATTCTGGTCTGGCAGGGTGGTGGCACCTAGGCTCGGCCCATGGGTTCGATCTTGACTCGCGTTGGCGGGCCGAAGGATCTGGAGTGCCTCAGCGTCACAGAGCTTGAGAGTTTGGCAGCGGAGATCCGTGATCTTCTCGTGCGGACCGCGTCCACGTTGGGGACGGGCCATCTGGGGCCGAATCTGGGCGTCGTCGAACTCACGATCGCGTTGCACCGTGTGTTCGACAGCCCGACCGAGCCGATTCTGTGGGATGTCGGCCACCAGGCCTATGTGCACAAGATTCTGACCGGTCGGGCCGGGCGGATGCCGACGCCTCCGGCAGACCGGCGGCCTGTCCGGCTATCCGAGCCGTGCTGAGAGCGAGCATGACTGGATCGAGAACTCTCACGCCACCACCGCCCTGTCCCATGCCGACGGCATGGCCAAGGCGTTCGAGGTGCGCGGCGACCGCCGGCCCGTGACGGCGGTCGTCGGCGACGGCGCGCTCACCGGTGGCATGGCGTGGGAGGCGTTGAACAACATCGCCGGTGCCGACCGTCCAGTGGTCATCGTCGTGAACGACAACGGGCGCTCGTACGACCCGACCGTCGGCGGGCTGGCCGACCGGTTGTCTAGGCTGCGGCTCCATCCCGGGTACGAGCAGGCGCTGCGGGTGGTGAAGAACACCCTCGGCCGTACGCCGGTCGTCGGATCGCCGCTGTACAACGCGCTGCACGGCACCAAGCGGGGCCTGAAGGACCTGCTCACACCGCAGGGCCTGTTCGAGGACCTCGGTCTGAAGTACCTCGGCCCCGTCGACGGCCACGACATCGCCGCCCTGGAGCACGCCCTCACCCTGGCCGCGACTTCGGTGGACCGCTGATCGTCCATGCCGTCACCCGCAAGGGCTTCGGCTACCCGCCGGCCGAGAACGATGAGACCGATCAGTTGCATCAGTGGAAGCCCATCGACCCCGACACCGGCGCGGCCCTGCCCAAGACCGGCCGCACGTGGACGAGTGTGTTCAGCGAGGAACTGGTGCGGCTCGGCGATGAGCGCGCCGACGTCGTGGCGATCACCGCGGCGATGCCTGAACCGACCGGCCTGGGCGCGTTCGCCCGCCGCTTCCCCGACCGCTTCTACGACGTGGGCATCGCCGAACAGCACGCCGTCGCGTCCGCCGCGGGAATGGCCACCGGCGGCCTGCACCCGGTGGTGGCGATCTACGCGACGTTCCTGAACCGGGCCTTCGACCAGGTGCTGATGGACGTCGCGTTGCACAGGCTGCCTGTCACGTTCGTGTTGGACCGCGCTGGCATCACCGGCGAGGACGGCCCCAGCCACAATGGCATGTGGGATTTGGCCGTACTCGGTGTCGTCCCCGGCTCGAAGGTCGCGGCGCCGCGCGACGAGGCGACGCTGCGGGCCATGTTGAACGAGGCCGTCGGCTGTGCTGACGGGCCCACGGTGGTGCGGTTCCCCAAGACACCTATGAGTCCCGCGCTCCCGGCGATCCGCAGTGTCGATGGGGTGGACGTGTTGGCTGAGCCGGACACTGATGGTGGCGTGGACGCGCTGGTCGTCGCGATCGGGGCCACCGCCGCCGACGTCATCGAGGCGACCACCGCCGCTCATCAGGCGGGATACACGGTCCGGGTGGTCGACCCGCGCTGGGTCAAGCCAGTGCCGGAAGCACTGGTGGGCCTCGCGGGAGCCGCGCGGCTGGTGGTCACCGTCGAGGACGGTGTGCTCGACGGAGGCGCGGGCGCGCGGGTCGCTCAGCGGCTCGCAACCGCAGGCGTCGACGTGCCCGTCCGGCAGATCGGCATCCCGGCGTCCTTCCCCGACCACGGAAGCGCCGCCGACGTCCGGACGTGGGCGGGCCTGAACGCCCAGACGATCGGGCGACGCATCGTGGAATGGTGGGTCGCCACCGCGCCGTCGACCGATAGCGTCCGCAAGGACGACCACAATCGGGCCTAGCCCGATATCCCGTGGACGGCGTGGTGGACGTTTTGTTTTAGCTTGCCTTGCTTGTGGCCATCGCAGAAGGGTGTAGCTCTTTTTGAGTGAGCGTGCCGGTCAGGCGGTGAGTGCGTATTCGTGCTGGTCGTGGGTGCGTTCGTGTTCACGGCGTAGGTGGTAGGCCCAGTAGCGGTCGAGGTCGTGGTTGGTGTTGAGGGCTCGGAGCTTGAGCATCGCCTCGGCTCCGGCCAGGCCCCATCTTGCTCCTGCGAGGTTGAATCTGTCGGCGATCAGGTGGCGGCAGGCGCCTTCGATCACCCCGGTGGCGATGGGCCACCCGTGGGCGAGGGCGTGGTCGTAGCGGAGGTGGCCGGCGTTGTTGGTGAGGTAGCCGATGGCGGTGTCGATGCCGTGTCGCCGGTGGGCGGACAGCGTGTCGGCGTGGTGTTCCAGGTCGGTGATGACCTGGTGGACCTGCCCGGCCAGCAGGGCCAGCGCCCAGGTGGCGACGCGGTCCTCGGCGGCCGGGTCGGTGGGGGCGTGCAGGTTCCAGGCCGCCGCCCAGAGCTTCTCCAGGACGTGGATGAAGTCGATCACGATGTGGAGGGTGATGCCGCGGCGGGCGGCTTGGGCTTTGATGAGGTCGAGTTGGTGGCGGGCGCCGTCGACCAGCACGACCCAGGGCCGGGCGCGGGCGGGGTCGCGGGCCTGGGCGTGGTCGAAGACCTTGCCGATCACGGTGTCGGGGTCGTCGATCACCGACCCGCACAGCCATTTGCGCATCGCGGATGGTCCGGGCCGCGGTGGCCGGGTCCCGTGCCGTCCGCCGGGGACGGCGATCACATCATGCGGGCGGCGCGGTGCGGGCTCGGCGTCATAGACCACCCCCAACGTGGCCATCCGTTTGCGGGCCGGTTTCTCCCCGCCGGCCAGCCGGGTCCGGAACGTTCGCTTGGCCAGGGCTGCGGCCTTGCGTGTGGCCGGGCGCAGCGCGTCGGGGCGCATCGCGATGCCCTTGCCGTCGAAGCTGAGCACCAGCAGTTCCTCACCGGTGCGCGGCACCGGTGTCTGCTCGGCGTAGAACGCGTCGATATCTTGGGCGCAGGCGACGATCACCTCTTCGATCTGCCGTTTGCCGATCACCGTCCCGCAGCGTGCGGTGATCGCCGCGTGGGCGGTGTCGAACGAGCCGCGCACCGCCTCGGCCACCGCCAGGCGGGCCAGCCCTGCCGAGTGCCGACGGCCGGGCAGCGACAGCGCCGCATCGGCCGGATACAGGTTGCCGACGCTGGGGGCGCGCCAGGCGCACCGGGTGACCCTCACCGTCCCGAACACGGTGGCCAGCAACCGGTGATGCCCGCTCTCCACCCGGCGCCGCACCACCCCGTCGGCCCCGACCACACCGGCGCCCTGTGCGCGAGCGTGTGACACGGCCTGCCGCTCCCGCTGTGCTCGCAGATCAAGGTGCGCCTGCAGGAGCTGTCGTTGCAGCTCACGGCCCTGTTCGACAAGCAGTTCCTCCAGGTGGTCATGCGTCAGCGACCCGGCTGATGGGCCGGTGAGCTGTCCGATCAGACAGTTGAAGGTCTTCCGCGCCTGCGCAAAGCAGTCAGCGGTGACGACAGCGCCGCATCGGCCGGATACAGGTTGCCGACGCTGGGGGCGCGCCAGGCGCACCGGGTGACCCTCACCGTCCCGAACACGGTGGCCAGCAACCGGTGATGCCCGCTCTCCACCCGGCGCCGC
>NZ_SMKB01000295.1:0-7933 GCF_004348575.1 Actinomadura sp. 7K534 | reverse complement strand
GCTGCTGGGCGGCTACGGGTACACGCGCGAGTTCCCGGTGGAGCGGATGATGCGCGACGCCAAGATCACCCAGATCTACGAGGGCACCAACCAGATCCAGCGCATGGTCATCGCCCGCCAGCTCCTCAGGTAACCCGCCCGCTCAGCGCAGCCGCCGCAGGTCGGCGCGGAGCCCCGTGGCGTCGGTGAACAGCACCGAGCGGATTCCCGCGGCTTCGGCGGCGCGCACGTTCTCCGCGCGGTCGTCGACGAACAGGACCTGGTCCGGACGGGCGCCGAGCCGGTCGGTCAGCCGGCCGAATATCTCCGGGTCGGGTTTGGCGAGCCGCAGGTCGGCGCTGAAGAGCCGGTGCCGGAACAGCCGCGCCCACGGCCGCCCGTCCACCATGCGGGCCAGCTCGACCGGCGCGTTCGACAGCAGGGCCAGCGGCGTCCCGGCCTCGGCCAGCTCCTCCAGCAGGTCGAGGGTGTCCCCGTTGACGTGCGCCCAGGCGCGGACGTCCAGCTCCACCAGCACTTCGATCAGGCCGTCGTCGACCGGTGCGCCGAGCCGCCCGCAGACCTGCCGCCAGAAGTCGCCGGCCGTGACTTCGCCCAGGTCATAGGGCAGGCGGTGCGCCCAGTAGGCGGGCCAGAACCGCTCCGCCGGGACGCCCGCCGTGTCCGGCAGCAGTGCGCCGGCCCGGTCGGGCGGCGACAGGCTGATGACGCCCGCGTAGTCGAACACGATCCACTCCATGGCGGCCTCCTCCGTTGCCATTGACTTTCTAACATAGATCTTGTTCGATCTAACACATGGAGAGTTCGCAACGCGTGGCCACGCTCATTGAACGGTTGCGCACCACCGAACATGTCACCGTGACCGAGCTGGCCGACGAGACCGGCGCGTCCGAGATGACGATCCGGCGCGACCTCGACCAGCTCGCCGAGCGGGGCGTGCTGCGGCGGGTGCGGGGCGGCGCGGTGAGCCTGCTGCTGCGCGGGGAGGCGATGCCCTTCGCCGTCCGCGAGCAGGAGGCCGCCGACGCCAAGGAACGCATCGCCACCGTGGTGAACGACCTGCTCACCGATGGTGAGGCCGTCATTCTGGACGGCGGCACGACCACGCTCACCGTCGCCCGCGCCCTCGCTCGGCGGCGGCTCACCGTCGTCCCGCTCGACATGCATTCGGCGAACGCGCTCGGCGGCGCCCCGCGCATACGGCTGCTGGTCCCCGGCGGGCGGACCACGCCCGGTGCGCTGGCGTTCACCGGTCCGCTCACCGAGGGGTCGCTGGCCTCGCTGCGCGTCGACACCGCCGTCCTCGGGGTGTGCGGGCTGTCGGCCGAGCACGGGCTCACCGCCCACGAACTCGACGAGGTCCCGGTCAAGCGGGCCGCGATCGCCTCCGCCCGGCGTGTCGTCGCCGTGTGCGACGGGGCCAAGTTCGGCCGCACCGGCCTCGGGCTCGTCTGCCCCGTCACCACCCTCGACATGGTGATCACCGACCGTTCCGCGCCCGAGACCGCCGTGTCCCGCCTCCGCGACGCGGGCGTGGACGTCCGCCTTGCCTGACCGGCTGCGGGCCGGGCGGCTGGCCACCTTCGTCTACTTCGCCCTGAACGGCTTCCTGCTGGGCATGTGGATCGTCCACATCCCGAGCATCGAGGCCCGGACGGGGGTCGGGCACGCGGTCCTCGGCTGGCTTCTGCTGCTGCTCGGCGCGGGGGCCGTCGCCGGAATGCAGATCGCCGGGCCGCTCACCGACCGTGTCGGCGCCCGCGTCGTCGTGCCGCTCAGCGCGGTGCTGTGCAGCGCCGCCCTGATCCTGCCGGGCCTGGCCGCCGACGCCTGGACGCTGGGGGCCGCGCTCCTGGTGCTCGGTGTCGGCAACGGCTGCCTGGACGTCGCCATGAACGCCCACGCCGTCCAGGTGGAACGCGGCTACCGGCGCCCGGTCATGTCCGCCTTCCACGCCGCGTTCTCCGTCGGCGGAGTCCTCGCCGCGCTGGCCGGCGCCCGGACCCTCGACCGGGGCTGGAGCCCGGCGTCGGCACTGGCCTGGTCGGCGTTCCTCGGTGCGGCCGTGGCCGTGCTGGCCGTCCCGGCGCTGCTACGGCCCGACGGACCCCGCCGTCAGGACGCCCCGGCACGGGAAAGGCCACGAACACCCAGGCGCATCTGGATGCTGGCCGTCCTCGCGCTCATGGTGATGCTGTGCGAGGGGGTGGCCAACGACTGGAGCGCGCTCCACCTGAGCCGCGTCCTCGACGCCTCCGCCTCCACCGCCGCCCTCGCCTACGGGGCCTTCGCCGCCGCCATGACCGCGGGCCGCCTGCTGGCCGACCGGGCGGCCGCCCGCTTCGGCCCGGCGGCCGTCCTTCGCTACGGCGCCGCCACGGCCGCCCTCGGCCTGACGGCCGCGGCGCTGTCCGCCTGGGTCCCGCTGGCCGTGGCCGGCTGGGCGGTGTTCGGGGCCGGTTTGTCCGGCTGTGTCCCCCAGCTCTTCAGCGCCGCGGGCCACCACGATCAGGGCGCGGTCGGCGCCAACGTCTCCCGCGTCGCCGGGCTCGGCTACCTGGGCATGCTCGCGGGCCCCGGCGTCATCGGACCGCTGACCCACGCCATGCCGCTGAATCTCACGTTCTTCCTGCCCGTGGCACTGTGCCTCATCGCCGCGTCAGCGGCGGGCATCCTGCGCACCGCACCGGCCGACCCCCGGCATCGGACGCGCCGACCGGGACGGCCCCGCACCTCAAAGGCCGTCCCACCCCGCCTTGATGACGTCGAAGACTCCCCTCCCGGGCGGGTCACTCGTGGGAGATGGTGAGCATCAGTCGGCCGTCCTCGGCGACGCTCGGGCGGAGTGTGAGGCCGTTGATGTGGGTGTAGCTGAACGGGATGCTCGCGTCCGTGACGGCCACGGCCTTCGCGGTTTTGGTGCGGGCGATGAAGGTCACCTTGGTGCCCTCGACCTTGATTTTGAGCTTGCGGACGCCGTGCTCGCCGTTGAGCGGGATCTCCATGCCGTCCCTGATCTCGATGTAGCAGTCGGCGTCGCGGCACTCCGCCGGTGAGGCGGCCTCCTTGCCGGACGCCGCCTTCGGTGAGACGGACGGCGCGGCGCCGTTCGCGGCGGCGTCGGCGGCGGCCTCCGCGGCACTGTTCGCGGCGGCGTCCGCGGCGGACTGCGCCGGGGCGGCGGACGGTGCGGCCGGGCTCCCGGGCAGGGCCGGCTCCGGCGGCGGTGCGGCGAGCGCGACCCCCGCGGTGGTGATGCCGCCCGCGACGGCCAGCGCGGCGGCCGCGGTGAGCATGGTGAACATCCTTGTCGACATGCTGCGGACTCCTTAAGTGACTACTCTCGGTCACCAGAATGTTACCCACAGTATTCGATCAAGAACGCTGGGTCACATGGGCGGCTGCTCGTCCACGATGAGGGTCTGCATCGCGCGGCCGAACCCGCCGGACGTGTCGGCGAGCGTCGCCTCGCACAGGGCGCTGCCGCCGGGGCTCAGGTCGACGGACGCGGCCATGCAGAGCCACTCACCGGCCGGGTCGCGGTGCAGCGCGACGGTCATGTCCGTGTTGATGATCAGCCATTTCGCGTGGTCGAGCTGGCTGCCGATGCCGGACGCGCTGTCGGCGAGCGTCAGCGCCCGCACCAGCGGCGTGTCCGCCTCCCCGGCGACCAGCGGGATCCGGGACCGCGCCCAGGTCGTGCCGGGGCCGGGCTCGCCGAAGGTGCCGCTGACGATCCGCCACTCCATCGCCGAGAGGTAACCCTCGGTGTGGACGCCGGGCCACCGCGGGAACGGCTCTGTCGTCGCGGGCAGGGCCGGCGGCGGGGGACCGTGGACGACCGGCTCCAGGTGGGCGGGCGCCTGCATGATCCGCCATGCCGTGGCGCGGACGACGGGACGGCCCTCATGGGTCAGCTCCGCCTCCAGGTGGGCGACCCGCTTGCCGGGGCGGACGACGCGGACGGCGATGTCCAGCACGGCCACCGGGACGGGGCTGAGCAGCTCCACCGTGACCCGCGCGATCCGGCCGCCTGGGACGGGCTCGTGCCGCTCGAAGGCCCGTCCGAGCAGGGCGGACACCGGGCCGCCGTGCTGGAACCCCGGCGACCAGGGGCCGGCCGTGGCGGGGGTGCTGGCGAACCGTCCGTCGCCGAGCGGCTCGTAGAACGCCTCCGCGGGCGCGTCCTCGGACATGCTGCGGCTCCCTCCAGAGACCCAACCTAGAACGGTATTCTAGACGGGTTTCGGGGCGGGGTCAGCCGCAGAGCTTCTGGGTGGCGGTCTCGGCCCCGTCGGACGGCGACGGGCTCGGCGACGGACTCGCGACCTCGACCTTCTGCACGCCGTCCCAGTCCGCGCCGACCATGACCTGGACCTCCGACCCGAGCCCGCTCACCTTCTTGAGCTTGGCGCCCGGGATCGCGGCGGCCACCGTCTTGGCGGAGTCCGCGCCGTCCGGCCCGTACCGGATCTGCGTCCGCTGGAGGCCGCGCCGCGCCACGCCCGGCTGGACCGTGGCCTCGAAGCCCAGCTCCTCCAGCTGCCCGCCCGCCTTGGTCGCGAGACCCGGCGTGCCGATCGCGTTGAGGACGCGGACGGAGATGTCCTCCGGCGGCACCGTCGGCGCGTTCGCGGGCTTCCGGGACGCCGCGGCGCTCGGCGGCTTCGACGGCTCCGCCAGCGGCTGGTCCCGCCGGATCTTGGTGAACAGGTCGCGCGCCCCGCCCTGCTCCCACAGGACGGTCGACTGCGGCTGCGCCGAGTTCCACAGGACGGTCTCGTAGTCGGGGTTGGACAGCGGGACCTTCCCGAACGTGAGGTCGTCGGTCGACAGGTCCTTCATCTGGTCGGCGATGTCCGGCAGGTTGTCGGCCAGGTCCTCGTCGACGCGCAGCGACTTAAGCGCCGCGTTCAGGAACTTCGTCGACTTGACCGGGTCGCCGAGCGTCTTCGTCGACAGCGCCTGCTTCAGCATCGCCGCCATGAACTGCTGCTGCCGGTCGATGCGGCCGAGGTCGCTGCCGCCCGTCAGCGTGTAGCGCGCACGGGCGAACGCCAGGGCCTTCATCCCGTCGACGTGCGACGTGCCCGCCGGGAGCTTCAGCCCGCTCTTGACGTCGTCGACCGGCTGCTCGGTGCACACGTCGACGCCGCCGAGCGCGTCCACCATCTTCACGAACCCGTAGAAGTTCACCTCGATGTAGTGGTCGATCGACAGGCCCGTCGCCCGCTTGACCGTGCTGACCGTGAGGTCGGGCCCGCCGAACTGGTACGCCCAGGTCAGCTTCCCCGGCCGGGACGGGACCTTGGCCCCCTTCTCGCCCTCCGAGCCGTTCGACTCGTGCGCCGGGATCGTGACGTAGGAGTCGCGGGGCAGGTTCACGACCGACACGCGGTCGCGGTCGCGCGACACGTGCACCAGCAGCATCGTGTCCGACCGCTCGCCCTCGTGGTGCCCGAGCCGGGCCGCCTTCTGCTGCGCCCTGGTCAGCCCGTCCCGGCGGTCGACCCCCGCCACCAGGATCGTCATCGGGCCCTTCGGCCCGCCGTCCCGGCCGAGGCCGCCGACCGACACCTTGTCGATCATGCCGGTCACGTAGTTCTGGAACGCCCACGCGCCGCCCGAGGTGAGCAGCACGAACGCCGACATCGTCCCGGTCACCATCAGGAACCGCTTCTGCCGCCGCGCGCTCATCGCGGCCCGCGGGCTCAGCCCCCGGCCGGGGCGGCGCGGCCCGCGCGGGCTCTCCACCGCCACCCGCGGCGCGGGCATCCCCTCGATGGTCACGCCCTCGATGTCGCCGTCGCCGCCGTCGCCCGCCGCCGCGCCGGAGCCCGGACGAGGCCGGAAGTAGCGCTCCAGCGGATCGGCCTCCGGCCCGCCGGTGTCACCGCGACCTGAGTCGTGCCCGTCTGCCATGCCGGCCGCCGCCTCCCGAGTGACGTCGTTCTGACGCGAGTCCACACCACTCTAAAGTGGGGGACACCCGTCCGTTCGCTACCTGGACCTCGTGTCCTTGGAGTAACGTGGCGCCGTCTCGGCAGACCCGTGCGGCCCGCACGTGAACGAACCGGGCGGCGCGGGCCGCGTCAGACGAGCGAGCAAGAGAGGATGGGGCGCCTCACCGGTCACCGGCCGGGGCGCCCGCGAGCCCCGTATGAAACCGTCTCCCCATGTCCAGCGCGCCATGAACCAGGAAACCCAGTACGCCGTGAAGCCCCGCTCCAACTCCGGTGAACGCACCTGGCCCGCCGTGTCGGTGGTCATGCCGGTCCTCAACGAGCAGCGACATCTGACCGAAGCCGTGCGCGGCATCCTGACCCAGGACTACCCGGGCGAGCTCGAACTCGTGCTCGCCGTCGGGCCGTGCCGCGACCGCACCGAGGAGATCGCCCGCAGGCTCGCCGCCGAGGACCCCCGCGTCCTGGTGGTGGCGAACCCGACCGGGCGCACCCCGCAGGGCCTCAACATCGCGATCAAGGCGTCCCAGTACTCGATCATCGTCCGGGTGGACGGCCACTCGCTGCTCCCCTCCGACTACGTCCGGGCCGCCGTCGAGACGATGGAGGAGACCGGGGCCGACAACGTCGGCGGGATCATGGCGGCCGAGGGCGTCACCCCGTTCGAGAAGGCCGTGGCCCGCGCGATGACGTCCAAGCTCGGCGTCGGCAACGCCCGCTTCCACACCGGCGGCGAGGCGGGCGAGGTCGAGACCGTCTACCTCGGGACGTTCCGCCGCAGCGCGCTCGACCGCGTCGGCGGCTACGACGAGACGTTCGTCCGCGCCCAGGACTGGGAGATGAACCACCGCATCCGGGAGACCGGCGGGCGGATCTTCTTCACCCCGCGGATGCGGGTCACCTACCGCCCGCGCCCCAACCTGCGGGCGCTCGCCAAGCAGTACTTCCACACCGGCCGCTGGCGGCGCGTCGTCGGGCGCGAGCACCAGGGCACCCTGAACCTGCGCTACCTCGCGCCGCCGATCGCGGTCGTCGCGATGACGGCGGGCGCGGTCGCCGGGGCGCTCGGGTTCTGGCCGGGCTGGCTGCTGCCCGGCGGCTACGCCGCCGCGATCATCGTCGGCGCCCTCGTGGAGGGGCGCGGCCTGCCGCCGTCCGCCTGGGTGCGGCTCCCGCTCGTCTACGCCACCATGCACGTGACCTGGGGGGTCGGCTTCCTCACCAGCCCGCCGCGGCTGGGCCAGCCCACACCGGTCAAACCGGGCGAACCCGTGCATTAACCGCGGGAAGGGAAACCACCTGCAGTTTCCCGGCGTCTGACGATGTGTCAGGGTTAGCCGGGGCGGATTCCCGCTCGACGGGTGTGGAGGTGGCAATGTCCAACGGAGCACGCCACGGCTTGGGCGCGCTGGTCGGCCTGGTCGTCACGCCGATCATCGCCGCGTGCATGATGTACGGCACGGAGAAACTGAGCCGGGCCGTCCGGACGTTCGCCTTCGAGGGCGGTGACCGGTGGGTCGGCGCCGCGGTCTTCGTGGTCGCGGCGGTCCTGCTCGGCCTGGTCGCGGGCTCTCGGCTGTCGCCGCTCGCCTCCTTCATCCCCGGCGCCGCGTACACGGTCGTCGGCGTCCTCTGGATCCTGGCGCCCCGCTGGACGTTCCAGCACACCGGACGGGACTTCCTCCCGAGAGAGCTCTGGCTCGGCTACACCACCCTCGCCGCCTACGGCATATTCCTGCTGATCGGCCTGGCGCTCGTGGTGGCGTCTCTGGCACCGTCGCGCTGGAAGGCCCTCAACCGCGCGGGAGCCGCCCCGCGCTTCGGTGCGCCGCCCGCGCCGATGGGCCCGCCCATGCACGGCGCCCCCGCGCACATGGGGCCGCCTCCGGGGCAGGGCTCCCCGCCGTGGCAGGGCGCCCCCCAGTACGGCCAGCCGCCGGCCCAGCAGCCGGGCCCCGGCAACCCGCCTC
>NZ_SMKB01000294.1:0-7963 GCF_004348575.1 Actinomadura sp. 7K534 | reverse complement strand
GGGCCGGGCGGGTCAGGTGGCCGCCGGTCCACGTCCCAGCGTATGTTCGGGATCGACCGTCTCCCAATGGCGGAAACCGACTTCAGAGGTGTTATTTGTTGCGTCTTGATGAGCTTGACCGTCGAATCGTTGCGCAGTTGCTGGAGGACGGCCGCGCCTCGTACGCGCAGATCGGCGACCGGGTCGGGCTGTCGGCCCCGGCGGTGAAGCGGCGGGTCGACCGGCTGCGCTCGGACGGCGTCATCAACGGCTTCGCGGCCGTCGTCGACCCGGCGGCGCTCGGCTGGACGACCGAGGCGTTCATCGAGATCTTCTGCACGGGTGCGACGTCGCCCGACGAGATCCATTCGAGCGTCCGCGGCCATCCGGAGGTCGTCGCCGCGTACACGATCAGCGGCGACGCCAGCGCGCTGGTCCACGTGCGCGCCCGCGACATCCAGCATCTGGAGCAGGTCCTGGAGCGGCTGCGGCGCGAGGACAACATCACCGCGACCAAGACGTCGATCGTGCTGTCCCGGCTGATCGGCCGTCCTATCGACGCGCCCGCGCCCACCCGGGTTACCGCCCAGTAGGCTGCCGGGCATGGACTTCGCGACCGCTGACCTCATCGACGACTTCGGGGACGAGCTGCGCAGCTGCGAGACGCAGTTCCGCCGTTACGGCGGGCGCGCGTCGTTCGCCGGGCCGGTCTCGACCGTGCGCTGCCACCGGGACAACGGGCTGGTGAAGCGGCTGCTGAACACGCCAGGCGAGGGCCGCGTGCTGGTCGTGGACGGCGCCGGCTCGCTGGCGTCCGCGCTGATGGGCGACATGATCGCGGCGGCGGCGGTGGCCAACGGCTGGGCCGGGGTCGTGATCAACGGCGCGGTGCGGGACGTGGCGGCCCTGCGCGAGCTGGACCTCGGCGCGAAGGCGCTGGGCTCGAACCCGCGCAAGAGCGCCAAGGACGGCGCCGGCGAGGTGGACGTGCCGGTCTCCTTCGGCGGCGTGGAGTTCCGGCCGGGCGACTGGCTCTACAGCGACGAGGACGGCATCGTCGTCGCGGGACGGGAGCTTCCGCTGTGACCTGGGCGCACTGTCCGACATGCCAGGGCAAACCACGCAAGCTCGGCTAACTCGGCCGTAGCCGGATCGAATCCCCTGCCTTACGTTCTGCGCAACCCACCAGAGGCAGGGGAAAGATGCGCGTTGAGAACATGCTGCTGGTGCCCGCGGCGGCCCTCGGGCTGGTCGCGGGACTCGCGGTCGTCCCGGCCGCCGCGCAGCCGAGCCCTCCCATCCCGGAACCCACCGCCAACCCGTGGCAGATGCGCCACTGGCCGCGGACGCAGCCGTGGCAGCTCGACCAGCCGGAGGCCCGCACGTTCGCGGCGGGCGCCCCGCGTCCCGTCGACCCGCAGAACTACGAGCTCCCCGACACCATGACCTGGGACGACTACAGGGCCGTGCCCGGCACGTCGTGGGCCGACCCGTCCCGCAAGGGGTCGGAGAAGAACTTCAACGGCGCGATCGTCCTGGTCGACTACCCAAACCAGCCGTTCGAGGTGACGCAGCCGCACAACTCAAGCATCTTCGGCAACCCCGTCGGCGTCAGCGACGTCCCCCGCGCCGAGGTCGCCCGGTTCTACCAGGACTTCCTCAACAAGCCGCAGAAGCTCAACCACGGCCACACCCTGCACGAGTACTGGATGGAGGACTCCGGCGGCCGGTACGGGGTGAACCTCACCGCGTTCGGGGCGTACGAGATGCCCGCCAAGGACCACGAGTACGGCGTTGAGAGCCGGATGCAGGGCGGGATGGGCTGCCCGGGGGGCGACACCTGCGACCGCGACCTGCGCCGGGACGCCCGCGCCGCGTGGATCGCCGACGTCGGCGAGGAGAAGGCCGCCGAGTTCGACTTCGTGTTCTTCCTCAGCGCCGGGCAGGACGAGTCGAGCACGTGGCAGGAATTCGGCGAGATGAAGTTCGCCTCGAAGGAGGACGTGCCGCCCGAGTGGGGCCCCGGTGACCCGAACCTGCCGAACTGGGTGGACACCCGGTACGTCGACTGGACGTCGTGGCAGGCCGGTTCCACGCTGTGGCCGAACGCCGTGTCGGGCAGCTCCACCCAGGCGGAGAGCTCCGGCATGTCGGTGTTCGCCCACGAGTTCAGCCACATCCTGGGCATCGGCGACAACTACAACAACCCGTACGGCGATCCGCCGCGCCGCGCGTTCAGCGGCCCGTGGGACATGCTCAGCCGCGGCACGTTCAACGGCCCCGGCGGCCCGCACAGCCGGTGGACGATCCCCGCCACCGGCGGCGCCTCCATGGGCGCGCAGCACATGCTGCGCAACAAGCTCAAGCTCGGCATCGTCGACCCGGGCAAGGTGCTCCGGCTCGACCGGGAGACGCTCGCCTCGTCCGGCACGGTCGTCGCCCGGGTGACCGCCCGCGCCGTGGAGCCCGGCCGGGGCGGCCTCGCGGGCATCAACCTGGTGCTCGGCGACGGCGGCGACCGGAGCCCGGCCTGCGACACCGCCACCGACCCGCTCTGCGACGGCGGCGGCTACGACAACTACACGATCGAGGTCGTGGACCGGATGGGCACCGACTCGTTCACCCCGGACTCCGGCGTCCTGCTCGCGAAGACGAAGGACCAGGACCGGGCGCCGTTCATCTGGGTCAAGGACGCCAACCCGCAGGACATCGACAAGGTCGACTTCGTCCTGCCGGACGGCACCCCCAAGATGATGACGATCGGCGACTACCGGCAGCTCTCGGACGCCCTGTTCCACGCGGGAACGAACTCCGGCAGCGAGTACGAGTACGTCGACGAGGCCAACCGCCTGCACTTCTACGTCCTCGACGTACACCGCGACCGGAAGGGCGTCCTGTCGTACACGGTCGCGATCCGCTCGCTGGACGGCGCCGGGCCGCAGCGGCGCGGCGTGCGGGTCGGCAACGGGCACGCCCGGCCGACCGGCGCCGGCTGGGCGAGGTGCGCGGTGACGCTCCACAACAGGGGCCGGGGCGGCGGCGGACACCACGGCTCGGACGTGTTCCGGCTCAGCGCCGGCGCGCCCGGCGGCTGGACGGCGTGGCTGCCGAACGAACTCGCCACCGCCGAGGCCGGAGGCCGCACTGAGGTCGAGGTGTGGGCGAAGGCGGGGCCGGGCGCGGACCGCCGGGCGGACCTGAGCCTGACCGCCACGTCGGAGAGTGACCCGTCGAAGTCCGACACCGGGACGTGCCGCCTGCGCTGACCCCCGGGCGCTCATGGACGGCCCCCGCTCTCCCCGGGGGCCGTCCATGGCCCGTACAGCTCGGGCGATGCGATGCCGAACGCACGTTTCGGGATGCCGAGCCGGGAAACGTCACCGAACGTGACGATCTTGAACGTTCCGTGGTGGAGGCGGATCGCGGGTTTGGCGGCGGGCGTCCCGCTGGCGGCGACGGGAACGGTCCTCGCGGTGCCCGAGCAGGCCGCCGCCGCCACGGCACCGGCTCTCCGCGAGTTCGACCTGCGCCGCGGCCCCGACCGGGGCGCGCCGATCCGCGCGCTCGACGGGAGGCTCCACCATGTCGGCGCCGACGCGGTGCTCGGCTCGTCCGGCGGGAAGAGACTGCGCGGCGGCTGCGGCAAGGCGGCCGGTGTGCCCGCCCAGTCGCTCGTGTACTGCTTCGACAAGGCCGACTCCGCCACGCGCCAGTGGGTCCCGCAGGGCGTCACGACCATCTCGGACGCCGAGGCGGCCGAACGCCTGGCCGGCGGGTCCAGGCCGCTCCTCGTGTCCTGGCACGGCGGTGGACGCGTCAAGGTCACGTTCGTCGACCCCGACAGGCGCACCTACCGCCACGTCCTGCTCGTCTACCCGACCATGAAGGGCAAGAAGCCCACCTTCACCGACGTCGACATCCACGCGGGCGGCATCGCCTGGTACGGGGACAAGCTCTACGTGGCCGACACCCACCACGGCCTCCGCGAGTTCGACACGCGCCTCATCTTCGACCTGCGCCAGAGCAAAGCGGGCTCGACGCGTGGCTCTGGACGCGTCGGTCTCCATGGAGGGAAGTACCACGGCCACGGCTACCGCTACGTGATGCCCCAGACGGGAAGCTGGAAATTCGCTCAAGGCTGGGGAGGCAAGTGCCGTGGCAGCGGCCCGTTGCGCATGTCCTGGGTCGCCATTGACCGCACCACCTGGCGTCACGTCCTCATCGCTGGCGAGTGGTGCCGCCCCAAGGGGCCGAGGGGACGTGTCGTCACCTGGCCTGTACAGGCACTGAACGGCACCCGCACCGTCCGCGCCGACTGGGCCGCGCCCCTTCCCTACGACCGGCTCCAGGGCGCGGTCAGGGCGAACGGCCACTGGTGGTTCACGCAGGGCCTCGGCAAGAAGCGCGGACGGCTCTTCATGACGCGGCGCGAGTGGTGGGGCTGGGGCGGCGTCACGTACCGCACCATCTCCTACGGCCCCGAGGATCTGTCCTGCTACCGCGGCCAGCACCGCATCTGGACCGTCGCCGAATACGCGCACAAGCGGGCGTTGTGGAGCTTCCCCGCCGCCCCCTGCCGCTGACGCGTCGTCAGGCGAAGGGAGACGCGTGCGCGACCTGAAGAACGTGCCGCCGCCCCCCGCGGACCAGCACGCCGCGTCCGACCACCCCCGGCCCGCCGGGCGGTTCGGCCCCGTACAGCCGGTTCTCCTCGCCGAACCGGGATCCCAGGAGCAGCGCCGGAGCCCCGATCTCGTGAAGCGTGGAGACCATGGGATCGACGCGCTGGTCGACGACGGTCAGCAGCCGCGCCAGCACGAGGTGGATCCGGTTGCCGGGCGAGGTCAGCACGTTGCGGGGAAGTGTCCGCAGCGGATCGTCATCGAGGTCGCGGTCGATCACGAAAAGGAAGACCTCGGCGTCCGGAGGGCGCCGCACGATCCCGGCCACGGTCTCGCGGAAGTCCTCGGCCGAATCGGTGTACCCGACGTCGGCGCCCGCGGCTTCGGTGAGGCCGTACTCCTCGGCGAGCGACAGGAGGATCTCGTGCGCGTCGAAGACGTGAATCTCGGCCTCCGCCCCGCCTTGGCGCGCCCGGATCCCGTCGATGAGCAGTTGCAGGGCGTTCGCGCGTCCCGATCGGGGCGGCCCGGCGACCAGCAGATGCGGGTCTGTGTCGAAGTAGACGTAGACCGGCTGGCGCGTACCGCTCGCGATCCCGATCGGTATACGCCGCCCGGTGACGGCGGGAAGCTCCCGCGCGTAGACCAGCTCCGGCAGGTCCGGCGACGCCTCGGCGGGCGGCGTGCCCGCGTCCTTGACCTTCGGGAACTCCAGCAGCCTGCGGTACCGGTCGGTGAAGAAGGGGTCGAACCTGCGGAGGCTGATCATCTGCCCGTCGTCGGCGCAGACGATCACGACCGGGTCCTCGCCGTGCTCCCGCACCAGCGACTGAAGCTGCTCGGGGAAGATCGCCTTGGCCACGACCTCGGCCGGGGCGATGGCCTCGCGGGTCATGTGGAGAAGCAGGACACCGCCGCGGCTCTCCCTGAAGACATCGGCCATGGTCGTTCCCGGCTCGCCCTTGACGGAGCACAGCCAATCGACGGTGGCCTCCCGCACATCGCCGTGCGAGAGCACGCCGAGTTCGGCGAGCATCCGCCCGTACCCCGCCGCCAGTCGGGCGATCCGCGCCATGTCCGTCCCCGCGTACACGATGTGCCGAGGCCGCCGCTCGTCCGGCGGCCTGGTCTGCGTCTCCGAGTTGCGGAGCCGCCGGAGAACTTCCGCGATGGCCGTATCCGGATGCACCTCCTCACTCTGACCCCAGATGACGTGCCAGTGGTGACGAGATCGCTGGACGAAGTCGTCGATCGCGGGGCGCGGTGGATCCGGGGCCAGGGTGAACTGGCGCGGACCGTTGTTGCCCGCTCGGAGGTAGGCGGTGCGCTCGTCCGGAAATTGGAGGTTCGCCTGCCCGAGGATTCGCCGAAGGACGTCCGGCGGCAGGCGGCTCGCCGCGACGCGCCAGCCGAGGAGGGGCAGGAAGCGGTTCCACGTCGTGGTGTCTTCGACGGTGGATGCGGAGACCAGCAGTTGGACCCCGAGCATTCTGCCACGCTGCGCCAGCGAGAGCAGAGCTTCGGCCATCTCGCGCTGGCCGGGCGGGAACGTCAGCGATACGTCCGCGAACACGAGAAGTCCCGGGGCACTGCCCGGTTGATCGGCGGCCCTGGATTCCAGCTCGCCCGCTAGGTAGCCGAGAGCGCGCCGGAGGTGCTGGGGCCGTCCGAGGAGCTCGTCGTCGGAGAAGACGACGTGCGGGAGGTCGAGCGGCTCGCCGAGGGGATGCTCGCCCAGCCCGGCGAAGGCGAGACTGAGGTTCCCGGGGGAGTAGCACGACGCGAGCGCGAGGGCGATGTTCCGGACGGTGTGCTGCCGGGCCTCCGTCTCGCCCACGATCAGGCCGTGCGGGATGCCCGCCGCGATGTCGAGCGGATAGAGCGTGACGATGTTGTCGTCCGCGTCGTACCCGATTGCGGGATCGCGGGGTTCGAGAGGGGGGCGCGCCCACGTTTCCTCGAACATCCCGCTGGTCCCGCCGCCGTTCAGCTTGAGCACGTCGAACCGGGGGACGGCCGGAGGCGGTGCCGAGGTGTCGGCCGTGGGTCGCGTTTCGTCGGTGAGGCGTGTGGATCTGCGCGTCTGCCGTGCGCGCTCCTTCATGCGCTCCACGAGCCCGTCGGCGACACCAGGGGGTATGTGTCCAGGCCGAAAGCTTGTGACGCTCCTCTTCCCCGGAACGCGCAGGAACGCCGAATCCGGACCCCCTGCACCGGGGGTCTGCAAGTGCCATGACACGGAGGAGCCGACTTCCAGCGGCAGGGCACCGTCGGGTGTGCAGAAGACGAACCGGATGCCCTCGGCCGAACCGTCCGCACTGAGTGCGGCGATCGATTCCAGGAGGCCGGGTTGGGCGGTCAGCAGCGCGCCCGCGTCATCGATGACCACGAGCATGGCGGGCAGCGGTTCGATCGAGTCGTCCTCGGCGGCGGCCGCCCGGTAGTCGTCCCACCGCGCCGTCCCGGCATTCCGGAGGACGGCTTTGCGGCGGTCCCGCTCCGCTTCGAGGACGTCCCGGAGCCGGCCGATCAGGGGCGAGTCCGCCGAGTCGGCGTGGAGATCGTTGACCACGTGGGGAAGGTTCTCCAGCCCGTCGAAGGGCGCGCCTCTGGAAATGTCGGCGAACGTGAACGACACCACGCTGGGGGAGTGCCTGAGCGCGAGCCCGAACAGGAATGTCCGCAGCAGCGCGTGGCGAGCCGGACCGGTGATCAGGCCGTGCGGCCAGCGTTCGCCGTCGCTCGGCACGTCGACCGTCACGATGTCCAGATCGTCGGTCACGCCGATGGGGATGCGGCCGAAAGGACGGTCCCAGTCACCGCCGATCAGTTCGTCGACCGTCGCGCCCTGGATGTCGAGAAGGCCGGGGAGCGCGGCGGGTGGCCGTGTCGCCGGGGCGAGGTGGGTGCGGGTCTCGGGGGTGAGGAGGGCGAAGTGGTCGGTGGCCGCGGTCAGGGTCAGCGGGCCGCCTTCGGCCGGGAGGAGGGCGCGGAAGGTCTCGGCGGACGTGCCGGCGCGGCGTTCGATCTCGGCGGAGACGGCTTCGAGGACGTGCCGGGTGTGCTGCGCCTCGGGACGCGGGAGGGTGTCGAGGAGGGCCTCGCGGGCGCCGGGGACGAACTCGTAGCGCACTCCGCCGACCGGGCGAAGCAGGCCGCTCAGCAAGACTTCGGCGAGCTGTCCCGGGCCGGAGCGGCCGAGGATCCGGTGCTGGATGAGCCGCATCACCGGCAGGGACGGCACGGACACGGCGACGTGCGCGGCGAGTTCGGCGGCGGCCGGGGACGCGGTGGCGAGGAAGCGGCGGACGCGTTCGGCGACGGGCAGTTCGCGTTCGCGGGCGGGCGGCGCCGTCCCGGGC
>NZ_SMKB01000293.1:0-8004 GCF_004348575.1 Actinomadura sp. 7K534 | reverse complement strand
GGGTGTCGAGGGCGGGCCGCGGCTCCGGCAGGGCGTCCAGCGGCGGCGCGGGCTCCGACGACAGGCTCCCGCCGGCCGTGAACTCCTCGTGAGCGGCCGGTTCCCACTCGGCGGGGTCGTCGTCGACGGGCTCCCGGGGGGCCGTCTCGGGCGAGGCCGCTTCTGGCGCCGGGGCCGCGTCCGGGACGGGCTCGGGCTCCGGGAAGGGGATGAGCTCGGGCTCGGGCTCGTCCAGGAAGATCGGCGGCGGCTCGGCGGCGGCCTCGTGGTCGGCCGCCGCCGCCAGCGCCAGCGGCTCCGGGGCAGCCGGTTCGAGGACCTTGACGTGGCCGCGCTGCGTGTCGGGCGGCGCGGCCTCCTCCGTGCTGGGACGGGCGACGCGGATCTGCTTGAACATCGTCAGCCACAGCCAGACGGCGATCACCAGCATGACGTGCGGCGCGACCGCGACGCCCGCCCGGACCGCGTCGTCGGGCAGCGGGCCGAACCCCCACACCGAGTGCTGGACGGAGAGCGCCGCGCCCCCGGCCACGAGGAGCAGCAGCAGCCCCCAGCGCAGCAGCCGCGTCCACCAGCGGGCGTTGCGGGTGATCACGAGGGACAGGATCGTCAGCACGGTGAGGGTGTCCGCCATCGCCGGGTACAGCGGCGCCCAGCGCTCGCCCGCGCGGCCGGCGAGGGCCAGCTCGCGGAGCACGTCGTAGGTCAGCGCGAAGGCGCCGCCCGCCAGCGCGGCGACGATGAGCCCGGCGGCGGCGGTGAGCAGCCGCCGCTGGACGGGGGTGTAGCGGGGCCCGCCGGGCCGCGTCGAATCAGATGGCATGTCTCTCGTTCCGGGAGGGCGCCTGAAGAGTCCTCAGGCGAGATTAGCCAGCCCGGACGGCAACGGCTTCCCAGTTACCGATGATCACTCGGCCCTGCGCGTGATATGTGAGGAGAAGTACTTTATGAACGACGTCGGGGGCGGCACCCGCGACCGGCGTCGCGCGAAGGCGAAACGGACGTCGACAGCGCCAGGGAGGCAACGATGCCGGACGGCTGGACCATGCGCGAGATGTGGTCCCCCGCGGCCCGATAGCGCGCGACGGTGGCGGATTCCCAGGACCGGCTCGGCGAACCGGTCCGGACGTTCGACGGCCGCGCCGGCCATCGGCGCACGTGGTGGGCATGGTCGTTATCGCTGGGCCTGACATCGCTGGCGCTGATCCCGGCGGCCGTCGTCTACCTGCGTGACGGCGTGTGGTGGGCGGGCGTGCCCGCGCTCCTGCTGTCCATGGGGAGCGCGGCCGGCGTCGGCTGGATCGCGGGGCGGGACCGGCCGCGCGGCCGCGGCCGGGTCGTGCGCCTCCACACCGGCGGCATCTCGGTCACCGGCCCCGGCGGCGACGCAGGATACGCGTGGGACGAGCTGGTCTCCGTCACCGTGTCCGGAGTGCGGAGCGCCCCGGACGAGCGCACCCGCTGGCGTTTCACGATCGTCGCGGACGACGGGACGGTCTTACGGCTCACCGACGGCCTCCCGGACGTGCGGGCGCTCGGCCTGGCCGTCGCGAAGGAGGTCACGTCCCGGATCGTCCCGCGGCACCTGGCGGCGGTGAAGGCGGGCGAGGCCGTCCGGCTCGCCCCGTTCGCCATCGACCTCGGCGGCGTCGAGAAGGACGGTGAGCGGCTCCCCTGGGCGGCCGTCCACGACGTCGCGATCGGCAACGGCATGGTCGTCGTGCATGCGTGCGGCGGCCGCGGCGACCTGATGACCGTCGCCTCGCAGATGCCGGACGCGCTGGCGTTCATGGCCCTGTGCCACCAGGTCAGGGAGCTGGTCCGAGATTTCTGAAGCTTTTCTCGCGGGGGATGTCGAGAACGCGCCCGCCGCTCCGATCCTTTCTGTGACGCGGCCGTCCGGGCCGCCGCCCGCATCCGAACGGGAGTGACCGACGTGAAGTACATGCTGCTGATCTACAACCGCCCCGGTTTCGTCGAGGAGCTGACCGAGCGCGAGCGCGCCGACCTGTTCGGCGAGGTCGACGCGATCATGAAGGAGCTGACCGAGTCCGGAGAGCTGGTCGGCGGGGACGCGCTGGCCGATCCGTCCACCGCCAAGACCGTCCGTGAGAAGGACGGGCGGATCGCCGTGACCGACGGCCCGTTCCTGGAGGCCAAGGAGCACTTCGCCGGGCACATCACCGTCGACTGCGAGTCGGTCGAGCGCGCCGTCGAGATCGCCTCGCGCTGGCCGGACGTCCGGTTCGGCGGCCGGATGGAGGTCAGGGCGCTCATGGAGCAGTCCGGGACGGAGATGTGACGGCGCCCGTGCCGGGGCAGCCGGGCGTCGAGGACCTGCTGCGCGCCCTCGCGCCGCAGGTTCTCGGGACGCTCGTCCGGCGGCACGGGCACGGGGCCTTCGACGCCTGCGAGGACGCCGTCCAGGAGGCCCTGCTCGCCGCCGTCGTCCAGTGGACGGGCGGCACCGGCGACCCGGCGGACGGGGACGGCGTCCCGGAGAACCCGCGCGGGTGGCTGCTGACGGTCGCGACGCGGCGGCTCACCGACCAGTGGCGCAGCGAGCGCGCCCGCCGCGACCGCGAGGCCGCCGTGTTCGCCCGGGAACCGTCCGCGGGGGACGGACCCGCGCCCGGCGAGGACCGCCCCGCCGACCACGACGACACGCTGACGCTGCTCTTCCTGTGCTGCCATCCGGCGCTGTCGCCGCCCTCGCAGGTCGCGCTGACGCTGCGCGCGGTCGGCGGGCTCACCACCGCGCAGATCGCCCGCGCGTTCCTCGTGCCCGAGCCGACGATGGCGCAGCGCGTCAGCCGGGCCAAGCAGCGGATCAAGGCGGCGGGGGCGCGGTTCGGCATGCCCCCGCCGGACGAGCGGGACGAGCGGCTGCGCGCCGTCCTGCACGTGCTGTACCTGATCTTCAACGAGGGGTACACCGCGTCCAGCGGGCCCGACCTGCAGCGGGCCGGCCTCGTCGCCGAGGCGATCCGGCTCACCCGGGAGCTGCACCGGCTGCTGCCGGGCGACGGCGAGGTCGCCGGGCTGCTCGCGCTGATGCTGCTGACCGACGCCCGCCGCGCCGCCAGGAGCGGGCCGGACGGCCTGCTGATCCCGCTCACCGAGCAGGACCGCGCGCTGTGGAACGCGGACGCGATCGCGGAGGGGACCGCGCTGGTCACCGAGGCGCTCACCTGGTCGCCGCCCGGCCCGTACCAGCTCCAGGCCGCGATCGCCGCCGTCCACGCGGAGGCGGCCCGGCCGGAGGACACCGACTGGCCGCAGGTCCTCGCGCTCTACCGGCTGCTGGCGCACGTGTCCCCGAACCCGATGGTCACGTTGAACGAGGCCGTCGCGCTGGCGATGGTGGACGGCCCGTCCGCCGGCCTCGACCTGCTGCGGACGCTGGACGGCGACGACCGCATGTCCAGGCACCACCGCCTCGCGGCCGTCCGGGCGCACCTGCTGGAGCAGGCGGGGGACGCGGACGGCGCCCTGGACGCGTACCGGCAGGCCGCCCGCGGCACGACCAGCCTCCCCGAGCGGCGGTACCTCGAATCCCGCGCCGCCCGCCTCAGGGCCAACCGACTCGACGACGGCGAAGAATCACGATGAACGGCGAGAGGACACGCGGCCGTGCGCCGATCCAATAACCTGGGCCCGTGAGTCTGCGCCTTTACGACACCGGTACACGCACCGTCCGCACGTTCGAGCCCCTGGCAGAGGGCCGCGTGGGGATGTACGTGTGCGGTGCCACCCCGCAGGCATCACCCCACATCGGGCATCTGCGGTCGGGCGTCATCTACGACGTGCTGCTGCGCTGGCTGCGCGCGTCCGGCTACGACGTGCTGTTCGCGCGCAACGTCACCGACATCGACGACAAGATCATCGCGGTGTCGGCGGAGCAGGGCGTGCCGTGGTTCGCGGTCGCGGAGGGCAACCAGCGGGTGTTCACGCAGGGCTACGACACGCTCGGCTGCCTGCCGCCGACGATCGAGCCGCGCGCCACCGGGCACATCCCCGAGATGATCGTGCTGATGCGGCGGCTGATCGAGAACGGCCACGCGTACGCGGCGGGCGGCGACGTGTACTTCGACGTCAAGTCGTGGGCCGACGAGTACGGCTCGCTGTCGAACCAGCGGCTGGAGAACATGCGGTCCGCCGGGGACACCCCCAACGAGGAGGCGAAGCGCGACCCGCGCGACTTCGCGCTCTGGAAGGGCGCCAAGCCGGGCGAGCCCGCGTGGGAGACGCCGTGGGGCCCCGGACGCCCCGGCTGGCACCTGGAGTGCTCGGCCATGGCGACCAAGTACCTCGGTCCCGCGTTCGACATCCACGGCGGCGGCGTCGACCTGATCTTCCCGCACCACGAGAACGAGATCGCCCAGTCCCGCGCCGCCGGGGACGGCTTCGCCCGCTACTGGCTGCACAACGGGCTCCTCACCGTCGACGGCGAGAAGATGAGCAAGTCGGTCGGCAACGTCGTGCTGCTCTCCGACCTGCTCGGCAGGGCCCGCCCCGTCGAGGTGCGGTACTACCTGGTCTCGGCCCACTACCGGTCGCTGATGGACTACACCGACGCGTCCCTCGCCGAGGCCGTCTCCGCCTACCAGCGGATCGAGGGCTTCGTGACGCGCGCGTCGGAACTCGTCGGCGACGTCGAGCCCGCCGCGGTGCCCGGCGGCTTCGCCGACGCCATGAACGACGACCTGGGCGTCCCGCAGGCGCTGGCCGTGCTGCACGAGGCCGTCCGGGAGGGGAACGCCGCGCTCGCGTCCGGCGACCGCGACGCAGTGCGCGCGCACCTCGCGGACGTCCGGGCGATGGCGGACGTCCTCGGCATCGACCCGCTCTCCCCGCAGTGGCGCCGCGCAGGCGAGGAGGACCTGCGCCCCGTCGTGGACGCCCTCGTCGCCGTCGCGCTGGAGCAGCGGCAGGCCGCCCGCGCCCGCAAGGACTACGCCGCCGCCGACGCCATCCGCGACGGCCTGGCGAAGGCGGGCATCCTCGTCGAGGACACCCCGCAGGGCCCCCGCTGGGAACTGAAGCGAGACTGACCGACCCGGTTCCGCACGGGGATAAAATCGAATGTTCGCGGGGGTTCGCAGTCCCGCCTGAAATCCGCGCCGCCCACGGGGGGCGAGCCGCAACCGTCGCGAGGGGCGTACCGAGAAGATGGCCAAGCGCAAGGGCAAGGGACCCACTCCCAAGGCCGAGGACCGCCACTGGCACGGCAAGCGCCAGAAGGCCCGCGCCGTCAAGAACGCCAAGCGCACCGGCACCCCCACGGTGGGGCCGGGCGGCCGCACGAAGGCCGCCGCCGAGGTGCGCGACCGCGGGCGCCCCGCCGGGGCGCGGCGCGCCAACGGCGAGGTCCCCGAGCTGGTCACCGGCCGCAACCCGGTCGTCGAGGCGCTGCGCGCGGGCGTCCCCGGCACCGCGCTCTACGTCATGTCCGGCAACGACGAACGCGTCCGCGAGTCGATCCAGCTCGCCGCCGACCGCCGGATCCCGCTCATGGAGACGGGGAAGAACGAACTCGACCGGCTCACGGACGGCGCCGTCCACCAGGGCATCGCGCTCCAGGTCAGGCCCTACCGGTACGCGCACCCCGACGACCTGCTCAAGGGGACCTCGCCGCTGATCGTCGCGGTGGACGGGATCACCGACCCGCGCAACCTCGGCGCGATCGTCCGGTCCGCGGCCGCGTTCGGCGCCACCGGCGTCGTCGTCCCGGAACGGCGCGCCGCCGGGATCACCGCCGGGGCGTGGAAGTCGTCCGCCGGCACCCTCGCCACCGTCCCCGTCGCGCAGGCCACGAACCTCACCCGGCAGCTCAAGGCGTACCAGAAGGCCGGCTGCTTCGTAGCCGGCCTGGACGCGGGCGGCGGCGTCACCATCACCGACCTGGACCTCGCGACCAGGCCGTTCGTGCTGGTCGTGGGCTCGGAGGGCAAGGGCCTCAGCCGGCTGGTCGCCGAGACGTGCGACATGCTCGCCACGATCCCGATGCCCGGGCAGGCCGAGTCCCTGAACGCGGGGGTCGCCGCCGGCATCGCCCTGTACGAGATCAGCCGCCTCAGGGGAGCCGCGAGCGGCGGCGCTTGAGAAAGGCCAGCTCGGCCTCGTTCTCGACCGACCCGATCGCCCGGTCGTAGGCCGCGGCGGCGTCGCCGTCCCGCCCGAGCCGCCGCAGCAGGTCGGCGCGGATCGCGTGGAACAGGTAGTAATCGGGCAGATCGAGCTCGTCCACGATCGCCAGCGCGGCCTCGGCACCCTCGACCTCGGCCACCGCCACGGCCCGGTTCAGCGCCGCGACCGGCGTCGGCGCCACCGCCATCAACTGGTCGTACAGCTCCAGGATCTGATCCCACCGAGTATCCGCGGCCCGCGCCGCGTCGCTGTGCACCGCGTTGATCGCCGCCTGGATCTGGTACGGCCCGGGCCGGTTCATCCGCAGGCAACGCCGGACGAGCGCCTGCCCCTCAGCAACCAGCGTCCGATCCCACAACCCGCGATCCTGGTCGCCCAGCAGTACGAGTTCACCATCGGCCATCCGGGCCGGCCTGCGCGACTCGATCAGCAGCATCAGCGCCAGCAGCCCGAGCACCTCCGGCTCGTCCGGCATCAGCTCCGCCAGCGCCCGCCCCAGCCGCACGGCCTCCGCCGCCAGCTCGTCCCGGCCGCCGTACCCCTGGTTGAACACCAGGTAGATGACCGCGAGGACCCCGGCCAGCCGCTCCGGAAGGTCCTCCTTCTCCGGCACCCGGTACGGGATCCGCGCGTCCCGGATCTTCCCCTTCGCGCGGACCAGCCGCTGCGCCATCGTCTTCTCCGGCACCAGGAACGCCCGCGAGATCTCCGCCGTCGTCAGCCCGCCCAGCAGCCGCAACGTCAGCGCGACCCGCGCCTGCGGCGCCAGCGCGGGATGGCAGCACGTGAAGATCAGCCGGAGCCGCTCGTCCCGCACCACGCCCTCCTCGACCGGCTCGACGTCGCCGACCAGCGCCGCCTGCACCTGCTTGCCGTCCCGCACGGCCTCCCTGCGCAGCCGGTCGATCGCCTTGTTCCGCGCCGTCGTGATGATCCACCCCGCGGGACTGGGCGGCGGCCCGCTCACCGGCCACCGCCGCACCGCCTCCGCGAACGCGTCCTGCACCGCCTCCTCGGCGACGTCGACATCACCGAACACCCGGACCAGGACGGCCACCGCCCGCCCGTGCTCCTCGCGGAAGACCTGCTCGACCGTCAATCAGACCCGCCCTGGAACGGCCGCACCTCCAAGGGCAGCCCCGTCGCCTTCGCGTACCTGGCCGCCACCTGCAGCGCCGCGTCCAGGTCCAGCACATCGATGATCATGAGCCCGCCGATGAACTCCTTGCCCTCCGTCCACGGCCCGTCCATCGCGACGATCTCGTCCCCCCGGCACCGCACCACCGTGCTCGCCTCGGGCCCGTGCAGCGGCCTCCCGAAGACCCACGCCTCCTGCGCCTCCAGGTCCCGCCGGATCACCGCGAGCTCCACCATGACCTCCTCCAGCACCTCCGGAGGCGGCTTCTCCCCCACCGGCTGGATCATGTTCAGCGCGTAGAGCATCATGCTTCCCTTCTGCGATAGGTCGCGATCACGACCCCCGTCGTCGTCACCACCGACTCCACGAGCCGCAACCCCGCCTCGACGCCGTCGAACAGCCTGCGGCCCGTCCCCAGCACCACCGGATGGACCATCAGCAGCCACTCGTCGACGAGCCCCCGCCGCATCAGCTCCCGCGCGAGCACCCCGCTCCCGAGCACCGTGAGCCCCTCCTCGATCCCCTCGACGTCCCCCGCGTCCTTCAGGAGAACCGAGTTCTCCCAAGGGGCCTCCCGCAGCGTCGTCGACACCACGTACTTCCGCGCCCGGTTCAGCACGTCCGTGAACGGGTTGCCGCCCTGATGGGGCCAGTACCCGTAGAAGTCCTCGTACGTACGCCGCCCGAACAGCAGGGCCCCGCCCATGTCCTTCCCC
>NZ_SMKB01000292.1:0-8039 GCF_004348575.1 Actinomadura sp. 7K534 | reverse complement strand
GGGGCCGGCCCCGCCGCGTCAGACGGGGGCGGGCGGGGCGGTGGAGAGAAGGTGCAGGATCAGCGAGCGCAGCGCCGCGATCGCCGAGGCGCGGTCGCGCGCGTCGCAGAGCACGATCGGCACGTGCGGGTGGAGTTCGAGGGCGGCGCGCACCTCGTCCGGGGAGTAGCTGAACGAGCCGTCGAACTCGTTCACCGCGACGAGGAACCGGAGGCCCCGGTTCTCGAAGAAGTCGACGGCCTCGAAGCAGTCCTCCAGGCGGCGGGTGTCGGCGAGCACGACGGCGCCGAGGGCCCCGGCGGCCAGCTCGTCCCACAGGAACCAGAAGCGCCGCTGCCCGGGGGTGCCGAACAGGTAGAGCACGATCCCGTGCTGCTCGATCGTGATCCTGCCGAAGTCGAGCGCGACGGTGGTGGTCGTCTTCCCCTCCACCCCGCCGAGATCGTCGATGCCGACGCTCTCCGAGGTGATGAGCTCCTCGGTGCTCAGCGGCTCGATCTCGCTCGCCGCGCCGACGAACGTCGTCTTCCCGACGCCGAAACCGCCCGCCACCAGGATCTTCACCTGGGTCGGGAGCCCCTCAGACTCGTTGTAGGCCATCGAGCAGTGCCTCCAGAAGGGCTCGGTCGGTGGGGTCGGCCGCGATCCGCGCCTCCTGCACGGTCATCACGCCGCGTTCCACCAGATCGGAGAGAAGGACTTTGGTGACCGCCGTGGGGAGCCGCAGGTGGGCCGCGACCTCGGCGACCGACGTCGGCGTCCGGCACAGTTCGAGCGCCCTGGTGTACTCGACGTCCAGCGCGGGGGAGAGCCGGACGGACACCATCAGGGTCAGCATGTCCAGTTCGACGGTCGGGTGGGTGCGCCCGGCGGTCACCGTGTAGGGGCGCACGAGCCGGCCGGCGTCGTCGTCGAGCCAGACCTCGTCGTCCTCGGGCCTTACCTGGTCTCCGGACGTCATGTCGGCCGGTCTCGCTCGATCGCCGTGGCCGCGGGCCGGACCGCGGTGTGCAGGAACGGCCGGACGGACCTGATGAGCCGGGCCATCTCGAAACCGACCACGGCGGGGTCGGCGTCGGCGCCCGCCAGCACCGCGAGCACCGAATTGTAACCGGCCCAGGAGATGAACAGCTGGCTGGATCTGAGCTCCGCCACCACCTGCCGCACCTCGTTGCTGTCGTCGAATTTCGCTCCGGTGCTGCGCGCTATGGAGAACAGCCCGGAAGCGAGCGCGGAGAGCTGCTCCGCGCTCGTGCGGTCGAATCCGTGGGCGGCTTTCAGCATGCCGTCCGCGGAGAGCAGCACGCTGCCGCGTATGACCGGAACCTCTTCGCCCAGCCCCTGCAACAGCCAAGCAAGATCTTGGGCCTGGTTCGGGGCGACGCCGCTCAATGAACGCTCCTTATCATGAGTCCTGCCTCGCTAGTTGACGCCGTCCGGCTCCTCCGCAGAAATGTCCGCCTCCTGGGCGCTGCGCATTCCTCGCTGGAAAGCCGCCATCAGTCCGGAGTTGTGCACGACCTCCCGGTCCTCTTCTTCCTCGTGCTGCGCGGGCGCGGGCGCTTCGGCCAATTCGGGTACGAGGTGCGTCTGCGCCTGGCGGCGCGGCAGCGCCGGCCGCTCCCCGGCGTTCGGCGGGACCGGCGCCTCGGCCCGGCGCGGGGACTCCCCGGCCGGCGGCCGGGCGGGCGGCGGATCGCCGGTGGCGCCGCGGCCCTCCGGCGCGGGTTGCGGTGCCGGCTGCTGCGCGGATTCCGGGCGGGCGTGCGCCGGGGACGGCCGGGGCCGCTCGCCGGTGTCCTCGGGCTGCCCGCCGTCCAGTTCGCCCGGCACGACGACGACGGCCTGCGTGCCGCCGAAGACGTTGCCCTGCAGCTGGACGCGGATCTTGTGCCGCCGGGCGAGCGCGGAGACGACGAGGAGCCCGATCCGCCCGTCCTTCAGCAGCTCGTGGGTGTCGCCCCGGTCCTGGTCGGCGAGCAGGGCGTTCAGCCGGCGCTGCTCGCCCCGGGGGATGCCGAGGCCGCGGTCCTCGACCTCGATGGCGAGGCCCGCGCTGACCCGCTCGACCCGGATGAGGACCTGCGTGTGCGGCGGGGAGAACCTGGTCGCGTTCTCGATGAGCTCGGCCAGCAGGTGGACGACGTCCGCCACCGCGCCGCCGTGCAGGTTCCCGTCGGCCGGCGGCACCACCTTGACCCGGTTGTACTGCTCGACCTCGGCGATCGCCGAGCGCAGCACCTCGTAGAGGGTGACCGGCCTGGTCCAGCGGCGGCGCGACGAGGCGCCGCCGATCACGGCGAGGCTCTCGGCCTGGCGGCGGGTGCGGGTGGTGAGGTGGTCGACCTTGAACAGGCCCTTGAGCAGGTCCGGGTCCTCGACCTGGTTCTCCAGCTCGTCGAGGCCCTGGATGGCGCGGTGCGACAGCGTCTGCATCCGCCGCGCGAGGTTGACGAAGACGTCGACCCGGCGGCCCGATTCGGCCGCGGGGTCGCGGTTCGCGGCGCCCACCACGGCGTTCCAGGCCGCGGCCTGCGCCCGCTGCAGCTCGTACGCGAGCTGCGCGACGGAGTCGCCGGCCTCGGGGGCCGGGAGGTCCTCGCGGCACGGCTTGGCCGACTCGCCCGCGCGCAGCCCGGCGGCCAGCCGCTGCAGCTCGCGCCTGCCGCGGGCGACCAGGAACCCGAGCTCGCCGAGCCGCCGCCGCAGCTGCTCGTCCTCGCGGGTGCGCCGCCGGATCAGCCGCCGGGACGCCGTCTCCGCCCCCGCCACCGCGGCCAGCAGCGTGATCACGGCTCCCACGGCCAGCATGGCCAGGATCAGGCGCGTCTCCCGGTTCATGGCGTCGTCGCTGTACAGCGTGGTCACGGCGATAAGTCCGAGAAGTCCCATAATTGCTGCGGGAAGCACGGAAATGGTTCGGTGGTAGGCGCGCATTCCGTCCCGTCCGCGCCGGTCGTGGGCCGGCGCCCCGCCGGTTTGCCGGACGTCCGGGGGCGCGGCCGTTGCGGCGGGTTCGAAATAGTCAGGCATCGGGGTCCTCGGCGTCGACAGCGAGATCACGATACTGGGGGATACATGCTCGTATGAGTACGGCTCGTGTCCAGGCTGTCACAACGTCTTATCGGGGAAACAAGGATTGCTGAGATTCCCTCATCCGGGGCGGGCAACGAGGCAACTGGTCCGAAATGTCCAATTTCCCCGATTTTGAAGTCGATCCATGTGGTAGGCGTGCGGCTTAGATCGTGCTATTCGCTAACAAGGACGACCAGAAATGCCCTCAACGGACACCTAATAACACCGGTCACCACACCATGGGCCGACCGGTGCCCCTCCGAACCACCCGGTTGTGGCGCTTGAACACGGCCCTGCGGTCGGCTGGGGCATCGTGTCCCTTTGACCTGCAACGATATTGGTCTGATATCAACGGCCGATCAGTATCAATATTGGACAGGGTGCGCCGGGTTGTGATCACTTGGGGTCCGTGATCAGACATCCCGCCCGAATCCTTCGCACGCGGCTCGGTGCCGCGGTGCTCGCCGCGGCCACCGTCTTCGGCACCGCCGGGTGCGGTGCGTCCGCCCATGGCGCCGTCCCGCGCGGGGCCACCGCGGTCGCGGCGGCCGAGCGGCCGCTGCCCGGCACGATCGTCCGCGACGACCTGCGCGCCGTGTTCGACGCGGCCGGCGTCCGCGGCACGTTCGCGCTGCTGGACGTGCGCACCGGGAGCACGACCGTCGTGGACCGGCGCCGTGCCGAGACCCGGCTGGTGCCCGCCTCCACCTTCAAGGTCCCGCACGCGCTGGTCGCCCTGGAGACCGGGGCGGTGCAGAGCCCCGGCGAGGTGATCCCGTGGGACGGGACGCCGCAGCCGTTCCCCGACTGGGAACGGGACATGACGATGCGGGAGGCCGTCCAGATCTCCAACGCGGCCGCCTTCCAGGTGATCGCCCGCCGGATCGGCCCCGAGCGCGAACGGCGGTGGCTGCACCGGCTCCACTACGGCAACCGCGAGATCGGCACCGCGGCGGACCGCTTCTGGCTGGACGGTCCGCTGCGGATCTCCGCGGTGGAGCAGACCCGGTTCCTGGAGCGGCTCGCGGCCCGGCGGCTGCCCGCCTCGCGGGAGCACCAGCGCACCGTCCGCGAACTGATCAGACAGGAGGAGGGGGACGGGTACGCGCTGTTCGCCAAGTCCGGCTGGGAGAACGCCCCCGGTCCCGGCACCGGCTGGTGGGTCGGCTGGGTCGAGCGCGGCGGGCACGTCCACACCTTCGCGCTGAACATCGGCATCGGCGAGGCGGGCGACGCCGGGAAGCGCGCCACCGTGGCGCGTGAGCTGCTGCGGCGCCTGCACGTGCTGCCCGCGTGAACGTATCCGCCTCCGACCACGGCGACCGCCGCACGGTCGCCGTGGTCGTCGCCGTCCAGGCGGCCATCTCCCTGGGCTACTTCTCCGCGATGGCGCACCTCGTAGTCCACCTCAGGGACGACCTGGGGCTCGCGGCCGGGCTGATCGGCCTGGTGCTGGCGCTCCGCAACCTGGTCCAGCACACGCTGTCCCTGCCGGTCGGGGCGCTGGTGGATGTGCTCGACCCCGTCCGGGCGGGCATGCTCGCCTGCGTCCTGCGCGCCACCGGGTTCGTCCTCCTGGGCACCGTGTCCGCGACCCCGGGGCTGGTCGTCGCGGCGCTGCTGCTGGGCACGGGCGGCGCCCTCTTCCACCCCGCGGCGCAGTCGCTGCTGGCGGGACTCGCCGACCGGCGACGCGGCCGCGGCTACGCGGCGTACACGATGACGCTGCAGGCGGCGGCGGTCCTGGGACCGGCGCTGGGCCTGGCCCTGCTGAGCGTCGGCTACTGGCTCGTGGCCCTGGTGTCGGGAGGGCTCTGGCTGCTGGCGGCGTTCCTGTTCTCCCTGCTGAAGCGGGTGCCGCGCCTCCCGTCCGGAAGCGGGGCCGTCGCCGGGGTGCGGACGGCGGTGCGGGACCGGGTCTTCATGTGGTTCGTCGTCGTGTCGATGCCCGCGATGCTGCTCGCGGACCAGGCGGCGGTGGTGGTCCCGCTCGGCGGCGCGTCCGCCGGCGCGGTGACCGTGTTCTCCTGCGTCCTGGCGGCGGTGTCGGCGGCGGTCCAGCCGTGGTGCGCCACGCGCGGCGAACGTCCCGGTGTCCTGCGCGCCGGCCTCCTGTGCGCAGGCGCCGGCTACCTGCTGCTGGCGACCGGCGCGGGAACCGGGGGACCGGGCCTGATCGCGGTGGCCGTCCTGCACGGCTTCGCGGGCGGCCTGCTGCAACCGGCGGTGTTCCAGACCGTCGCCAGGCTCGCGCGGCCGTCGCGCTACGGGACGTACCTCGGCGTGCGCGCGTTCTTCGCGGGACTGCTCGCGTTCGCCGGCGGCATCGCCGTGAGCCGCGCCTTCGAGAGCGGCCCCCGCGGAGCGACGGCCGCGCTGGCCGCCCTGGCCCTGCTCGCCTGCGCCGCAGCGGCCGCCACGATGCGGCGCGACCCCTCAGGGACGGCGCTGGTCCAACGCGGGCGAGCCCGTCCCGCCGGGGACCCGCTCGGCGCCCGCCGCCGGAAGCGTGAGCTCGAAACGGCACCCCACGCCGGTGTTGCGGACTGAGACGCGACCGGCATGGGCCTCCACGATGCCGCGGACGATCGCCAGCCCCAGCCCCGCGCCGGTGTCGCCGAGGCGCCGCTGCCGCCCGCCGGCGTCGTCCTCAGCAGGCGGGACTGCCGCCGGGGTCCGGGCCGGGCCGTCGCGCCAGCCTGTTTCGAACACCCTGGGCAGGTCCTGCTCGGGGATGCCGCCGCACGCGTCGTCGACCGCGAGGACGACCCGGTCGCCGTCCCGGTGCGCGCTCACCGCGACGGTGCCGTCGGCCGGTGTCGCGCGGATGGCGTTGACCAGCAGGTTCCCGAGGACCCGCGTGATGCCCTGGCCGTCGACCCGCACGGGCAGCCGCGCGATGCCGCCGTCGCGCAGCCGCACCCCCCGCTGCTCCGCCAGCGGCCGGGCGGTGGCGATGGCGTCGTCCACCAGGTCGTAGATCGAGATCCGGGCCAGGGTCAGCTCCAGGGATCCGGCCTGGATGCGGGACAGCTCGAACAGGTCGTCGACCATGTCGGACAGCCGCTCCACCTCGGCGCGGATGCGGGTGTGGTACCGGCCGGGCTCGGCGACGACGCCGTCCTCCAGCGCCTCGGCCATGGCGCGGAGCCCCGCCAGCGGGGTGCGCAGATCGTGCGAGATCCACGCGACCAGGTCCCGGCGGGAGGCGTCCAGCGCCCGTTCCCGCTCCTGCGCCGCCCTGAGCCGGGCGCCGGTCTCCTCCAGGGCGGCGGCGAGCGCGGCGAGCTCGGCGATCGGCGGGTCCGCGGGGGCGACGAACCCGGCCTCGCTGCCGACGGCCCGCGCCGCCACCGCCAGTTCCCGGCTGCCCGCGGCGATCCGGCGCCCGAACAGCAGCGCCGCGCCGAGCGACACCGCGCCCGACACGGCGACCACGATCAGCACCACCTGGAAGTCGTGCGGGGACAGGAACATCTCCACCGCCACCGCGATCGTGCCCGCGGCCATCGCGACCACGGCGAGCGCCGCGACCGCGAACATCGACAGCACCACCGGACGGCGGCGCAGCAGCGTGACGGCGGGGGCGGCGAGCATCCCGGCGAACAGGGCGCCCAGCGCCGCCAGCCCCACGATGACCAGTACCTCGCTCATGGGGGCGGCACCTCGTCTCCCGGCGGGTCGAAACGGTAGCCCGCGCTCCACACGGTCCGGATGAGCTTGGGGGCGGCCGGGTCGTCCTCGACCTTCTCCCGCAGGCGCCGCACATGGACGGTGACCGTCGAGGCGTCGCCGAAGTCCCATCCCCACACGTGCCGCAGCAGCTCCTCGCGCGCGAACACCCGGCCGGGACGGCGCAGCAGGAACGCCAGCAGGTCGAACTCGCGGGCCGTCAGGGCCAGCGGCCGGCCGCCGCGTTCGGCGCGCCGGGCCGCCGGATCGACGACCAGGTCACCGGCCCGCAGCGCCGCCGAGGCGGCGGCGGTCGGCGGAGCCTCGGCGCGGCGCAGCACGGACGCCACCCGCAGCACCAGCTCGCGGGGGCTGAACGGCTTGGAGATGTAGTCGTCCGCGCCCAGTTCCAGCCCCAGGATCCGGTCGGGCTCCTCGTTGCGCGCGGTGAGCATCACCACCGGCACGGGCGGCCCGTCCCCCGACCGCAGCCGGCGGCACACCTCCAGGCCGTCCAGGCCGGGCAGCATCAGGTCCAGCACGATCAGCCTGGGCCGCAGCGCCGCGGCCATCTCCAGCGCGGCCGGGCCGTCGGCGGCGTGCGCGACCCGGTGCCCGGCGCGGGCGAGGTATCCGGTGACGACCTCCGCGACGGTCGGATCGTCCTCCACGACCAGTATGTGGCCGCCGGCGGCAGCGGGACTCAACGATCAGCTCTTCCCGGGGGCGAGGTCGGCGGCTCCGAACGAGACCGAGAACCGCTTGCACCAGATTACGGCGCTGCGGAACCCGGACACATCGGCACCGGCGGGGACGCCGTAGTTCTGGTCGCCGAGGTTGCCCTTGAGCTTGCCGAGCTCGACCGCCCCCTTCCCGAGCCCGTCCCGCACCGCGCCGGCGTCCCGCCGCGACAGGTAGACCCGCACGTCCGGCCCCTCCGACGTGCTCAGATCCTCCAGGCGCAGCAGCCGTTCCCCGTTCGCGAGCCGCACCGTGAACGCCTTGCCGCTGGTGCCGTGCTCATGGCTGACGAACCGCCCTCCCGCAAGCCGCACGGGCCCCTCCTCCTGCCTGGCCACGGCGGCAGACGGCGAGACGGACGGCGAGGCGGACGGCAACGCCTCGTTCACGGTGGTGTCAGTGAACGCCTTCCACGGCTGAAAGAGATAGAGCCCAACCCCAGCGGAGACCACCAGGACCGCCAGCAGACCAACGACAACACGACGGGACATCACGATCTCCAGGCCAGGATGAACGGACGACCACGACCGGCCGCCCCGGACATCCCAACC
>NZ_SMKB01000291.1:0-8182 GCF_004348575.1 Actinomadura sp. 7K534 | reverse complement strand
GGCTGGGGGCGGCGGGGGTGACCTGGTATCCGTTGGGGAAGTTGAGGGAGGCGACGGCGAACACGACGCCGACGAGGATGATGCCGATCATCTTGGCGCCGCTGCGCAGCCCCAGGCTGCGCTGCTTGAACACCTTGATGTAGTCGTCCACGAACCCGACGAGGCCGAGCCCGGTCATCAGGAACAGCACGAGCATGCCGGAGATGGTCGGCTCGGTCCCGGTGACGAGGTGCGCCACGGCGTAGCCGACGAGCGAGCCGACGATGAAGACCGTCCCGCCCATCGTGGGGGTGCCGCGCTTGTTGAGGTGGGCCTCCGGGCCCTCGTCGCGGATCATCTGCCCGTAGCCGAGGCGGTTGACGATCCGGATCCACACCGGCGTGCCGAGCATGACGAAGACCAGCGCGGCTCCGCCGGCGATGATGATGTTGGTCATCGGCCGTCCTCCGCGAGGATCGCCTCGGCCACCCGCTCCAGTCCCGCCACGCGGGATGCCTTGACCAGCACGACGTCCCGCGGCGCCAGCCGCTCGTTCAGCGCGGTCACCGCCGCGCCGACGTCATCCACCTGCACGCACTCTCCCGTCCATGACCCCACCTGCCCTGCCCCGCCGGCCATCGCCGCCGCGTTCGCGCCGACGACCACGAGGCCGGAGACCCCGCTGCGCGCCGCGTGCTCCCCGATCTTGGCATGTTCCGCCTCGGCGGAGGCGCCGAGTTCGCCCATCTCCCCCAGCACCGCGTAGGCGCGGCGCCCCCGCGCCATGTGGACGAGCACGTCGATCGCGGCGCGCATCGAGTCCGGGTTGGCGTTGTAGGCGTCGTTCACCACGGTCACGCCGTCGGCCCGCTCGGTGACCTCCATCCGCCACCGGCTGACCGGCGCGGCCGCGGAGAGGCCCGCGGCGATCTCGGCGGGCCCGAGCCCGGCCGCCCGCGCCGCCGCGGCCGCGGCGAGCGCGTTGCCGACGGCGTGCGAGCCGTGCAGGAGCAGCGCGACCGGCGCCGAGCCCTCGGGGGTGACGAGCGTGAACCGCGCCCGGCCCCGCTCGTCGAGCGTCTCGCCGGCGGCGCGGACGTCCGCGTCCGGCGACCGGCCGAAGGTGACGACCCGCCCTTCGGTGCGCGGCGACATGGCGGCGACCAGCGGGTCGTCGGCGTTCAGCACGGCGGTGCCGCCCGGCCGCAGGGCCTCCACGATCTCGCCTTTGGCCCGCGCGATGTTCTCCCGGCTCCCGAACTCCCCGACGTGCGCGGTGCCGACGTTCAGGACGACGGCGACGTCGGGCGGCGCGATGCCGGTGAGGTAGGCGATGTGGCCGATGCCGCGGGCGCCCATCTCCAGGACGAGGTGGCGGGTCGCGGCGTCGGCGCGCAGCACGGTGAGCGGCAGCCCGATCTCGTTGTTGAACGAGCCGGGCGGGAAGACGGTGGGCCCCGCGCGGCCGGCGAGCTGCCCGATGAGGTCCTTGGTGGACGTCTTGCCCGCCGAGCCGGTGACCGCGGTGACGGTCACGTCCGGCAGCCGGTCCAGCACGCCCCTCGCCAGCCGTCCCAGCGCCTTCTGGACGTCGGCGACGACCACGCACGGCCCGTCCACGGGGCGCTGCGCGAGCACGGCGGCGGCGCCGGCGGCGAGGGCCGCGGCCGCGAAGTCGTGCCCGTCGGCGCGCTCGCCCTTGAAGGCGGCGAACAGCGCCCCGGGCCCCGCAGCGCGGGAGTCGATGACCACGGGACCGCCGACCACGACGTCCGGGGACCCGTGGACGGTGCCCCCCGTGATCTCCGCGATCGCCGACAGCGGAAGTGGGATCACGCCTGCGCCCCGTCCCCTCTTGTCCCTTTCACCCGGCGCCGGAGCGCCTCCCGGGCGACCTCGCGGTCGTCGAACGGATGCACCTCGCCCGCCACGTTCTGGCCCTGCTCGTGGCCCTTGCCCGCGATGACGAGGACGTCGCCGCGGCGGGCCCGGCCGACGGCCAGCGCGATCGCGGCGGCCCGGTCGGGTTCCACCACGACGCGCGCCCGCTCGGGCTGCGGCACCTTCAGTCCGCCCTCGACCATAGCGGCGAGGATCGCGAGTGGATCTTCCGACCTCGGGTTGTCGCTCGTGAAGTAGGCCGAGTCGGCCAGCCGGGCGGCCGCCTCCCCCATCAGCGGGCGCTTGCCGCGGTCGCGGTCGCCGCCGCAGCCGAGGACGATCGCCAGCTCGCCCTCGGTGACGGGCCGCAGGGCGTTCAGGACGGCCTCGACGGCGCCCGGCTTGTGGGAGTAGTCGACGAGCGTGACGAAGTCCTGGCCCTCGTCGACCCGCTCCAGCCGGCCGGGCACGCCGGGCAGCGACGCCACCCCGTGCACGGCGGCCTGCAGCGGGATGCCCGCCTCGACCAGCGCGACGATCGCGGCGAGCGCGTTGGCGACGTTGAACGGCCCCGCGAGGCCGACCTCGGCGTCGGCCTCGATGCCGCCGGGCCCGACGACGCGGAACACGCTGCCGTCGGCGCCGACGCGCACGTCCTCCGCGCGCCAGTCGGCCGCCGGGTCGCCGGACGCGGAGAACGTCGTCACCGGCACCGTGGCGATGTCCAGCAGCTCGCGGCCGTGGTGGTCGTCGAGGTTGATGACGCCGACGCGGGAGTACTCGGGCGTGAACAGCCGGGCCTTCGCGAGGAAGTAGTCGTGCATGGTCGGGTGGTAGTCCAGGTGGTCCTGGGACAGGTTCGTGAACACCGCGACCTCGAACACCGCGCCGCCCACCCGGCCCTGGACGAGGGCGTGGCTGGAGACCTCCATCGAGGCGGCGCCGACATCGCGCTCGCGCATCATCGCCAGCAGCGCGTGCAGGTCGGTGGACTCCGGCGTGGTCAGCGCGCTCGGCACCCGCCGGCCCGCCACCCGGATCTCGACGCCGCCGACGAGGCCGGTCTCGATGCCCGCGGCGCGCAGCCCCGCGTCCAGCAGGAACACGGTGGTGGTCTTGCCGCTGGTCCCGGTGACGCCGATGAGGGTGATGTCGCGTCCCGGCTCGCCGTAGACCCAGGACGCGGCCTCGCCGAGCCGCGCGCGGACGTCGGGGACGACCATGACCGGCAGCCCCGTCGCCGCGGCGCGGTCGTAGCCGTCGTGGTCGGTGAGGATCGCCGCGGCGCCGGCATCGGCCGCCTGGGCCGCGAACCGGGCGCCGTGCGCGCGGGTGCCGGGCAGCGCCGCGTAGACGTCGCCGCGCCGCACCGCCCGCGAGTCGTGCGTGATGCCGGTCGCCGACACCGCTTCCCAGCCGGTCTGCTCGATTCCGAAGAGCGCCGCGAGTCCGTTCAGCGGACGGGCCGGATTGGTGGTGGGGCGCATGGCGTTTCTTTCGGTACGGGCGGATCGGGGCTGCTGGGACGCGGGTGGTGGACTCACAGGCGAGGAGGGTACTCGCTGCCGTCAGTCCCGGGCGTGGATCTGGATGATCGGCGGTCGGCTCCCCGTCGGCGGGATCTTCTCGGACTTGAGGGCGAAGCCCATCACGTCCTTGAAGACCGGTGCGGCCGCATCGCCACCATAGTGGCTGCCCCGCTTCGGGTTCTGCAGGACGACCTGCACGACGAGCTGGGGATCGTCGGCGGGGGCGAACCCCGCGAACGACGCGGTGTAGCCGCCGCCGTCGTAGCAGCCGCAGCGCGGGTTGACGACCTCGGCGGTGCCGGTCTTCCCCGCGACGCGGTAGTTCTTGATCTGCGCCTTGGGGGCGGTGCCCTCGTCGGTCGTCACGCCCTCCAGCATGTCGCTGATCTGCCGGGCGGTGCGCTCGCTGATGATGCGGCGGCGGTCCGGCGCGGGCGACGGGGTGAACGCGTCGTCCTCGCCGACGGTGCCGGCGACGAGGGTCGGCGCGACGCGCACGCCGCCGTTGGCGATCGTCGCGTACACGCTGGCCATCTGCACCGCGTTCACCGAGACCGTCTGCCCGAACGCGATCGGGTACCGGTCGGTGCCCGACCACTGGGCGGGCGGCTTCAGCAGGCCGGGCGTCTCGCCGGGCAGCGGCAGGCCGGTCTTCTGGCCGAACCCGAAGTCGCGCAGCGTCTGGTAGAGCTCCTGCTGGCCGATGCTCTCGCTGGCCATGATGGTGCCGACGTTGCTGGACGTGGCGAGCACCCCGGCGAACGTGAGCCGCTCGGTCGGGTGCGGGTGCGAGTCCCGGAAGACGACGTCGTACTTCTTCATCTTGTCGGGGACGGTGTAGGGCGTCTGCGGGGTGACCCCGCCCTTCTCCATGACCGCGGCGGCGGTGACGACCTTGCCGGTGCTGCCCGGCTCGAACGCCTCCTGCACCAGCGGGCTGCCCCACAGGTCCTTGTCGGACTTGGCGTACTCGTTCGGGTCGAACCCGGGGGCCGAGGCCATCGCGAGCAGCTCGCCGGTGCGCGGATCCATGACGATCACGCTCCCGCTCTTGGCTCCGGTCGCCTTGACCTGCTTCTCGATCGCCTCCTGCGCCTTGAACTGCAGGTCGCGCTCCAGCGTGAGGCGCACGCCGCGCCCGGGTTCGGAGGGGCGCTTCTGGTCCTCGCCCATGGGGATGTGCTGGCCGTCCAGGCTGATCTCCACCCGCTGCCAGCCGGCGCGGCCGGCGAGCATGCCGTCCAGCGAGCTCTCCAGCCCGGCGGCGCCCTTCCCCGTGTCGTTCACGAAACCTATGACGCTCGCGGCCAGCGAATCGTTGGGGTATTCGCGGCGGTACTCCGGAAGGGTCCCGATTCCGGGGAAGTCCCACGAGGTGATCAGCCGGGCCTGGTCGGGCGGGACGCCGTGCGCGAGGTACACGAACCGCGTGTCCGGCTTGCTGATCTTCTGCATCAGCGCCGCCGGATCCAGGTCGAGGGTCGGGGCCAGCGCGTTGACGATCGACTGCCGCTTGTCGGCCTTGATCAGCGACGGGTCGGCGGTGATGGCCCGCGCCTCCACCGTCATGGCGAGCGGGTGGCCCTGCGCGTCGGTGATGTCGCCGCGGATCGCGGGCAGCTCGATCTTGTGGAGGCGCTGCCGCATCGCCTGCTCGGTGTAGGTGCCGGCCTCGATCGTCTGGAGCTGGACGAGCCGCCCCGCGAACAGCGACAGCACGAAGGCGACGACCAGCAGCGCGACGTTCAGCCGCTTGAGCGGGTCGCGCCGGTGGAACGGGACCCGGTTCCAGTGGCCGCGGCCCGGGGGGCGCCGTCCCGAGCCGCCGCCGGGGCGGGGCCCGCGCGGGCCGCCGCCGCCCGCGGGACGTGCGCCCTTCGCGGTCCGCACCGTGCGGCTCGCGGCGCTCTTGGCGGGCGAGCTCCCGGCGGGTGAGCTTCTGCCGGGTGAAGTCTTGCGGGGCGCCTTCTTCGGCGCGGGCCTGCTCCGCGCCTTCTTCTCGGCCGGCTTCTTCGCGGAGGACCCACCGGCCCCCGTGCCCTTGCCGCCCGCGCTCTTGCCGCCCGTGCCCTTGCCGCCCGTCTCCTTTCGGGGGGCGGGGACCGTCGGGTTGCGCGCGGGACGGCGGGCGGCGCCGCCCTTGGCGCCCGGCCGTCCCGCGCCGTCGGACCTCCCGCCCGCAGGGCGCGGAGGGTTGCCGGTGCGCCGCCCGGACGCGCGCGCCGCGCCCGGGCCGCCGCCCGCGTCCCGGTCCGCCGGGCCGCGGGAGCCGCGCCCGTCCGGACCGCGCCCGCGGCCCGGCGGAGGCCCGGACGTCCCGCGTCCCGGCGGCTTCGTCACCGTGTCACCCGCTCCCCGCTGCCGTCGTGCCCGCTCACGGCGCCCCGGCGCCGGGGACCACGGTGCCGGGGACCCCGACCACGCCCGCCGCGCCGGCCGCCGCGGCCGCCGCGTCGGGGACCGGGCGGATCCCGCCGTCGCCGGCCCGGCCCGAGCCGCTGTGGAAGAACGCCGGGTCCTCGGCCTCCTTCATGCCGAGGGCCTTGGCCTTGTTCGACAGCCCCTCCGGGGAGCTCTCGCGGGCGATCTCCGCCTCGTACGCCTGGCGCTGCTGTTCGAGCTGCTTGGTGCTCTGCTGCAGCCGGGTCAGCGTGAACGCGTCCTTCGCCAGGACGGTGTTGAGCAGCAGGAGGCTCACCAGCGCGCCGCCGAGCAGCCCGACGATGAGCAGCACGAACGGGGCGCGCGGCGGTGCCTGGGTCCGCCGCGACGCGCCGCGGCGGGCGCCGGCCGCCGGGATGCTCCTGGCGGGCGCGGCCTTCGCCGCCGTGCTCTTGCTCGCCACCGTGCTCGTGGCGGGCGTGCTCTTGGCGGGCGTGCTCTTGGCGGGCGCGGACTTGCGCGCGGGCGCCTTCTTCGGCGCCGTCTTCGGCGCGGCCTTGGGCGGCCTGCTCTTCGCGGCCGTGCCCTTGGCGCCCTTGCCCTTGGCGGTCTTGGTGCCCTTCGCGGCCGGCGCGGCGGCGTCGGCCGGGCGCTGCCGGGTCCGCTTCCCGGGCGCCTTGGGCGGCGGGCGTCTGCTCGTCGTGGTCATGTCGCCTCCCGGACACGCTCGGCGGCGCGCAGCCGCACCGATCCGGCCCGTGGGTTGGTCGTGGTCTCCTCGCCGGACGGCAGCTCGGCCCCGCGCGTCAGGAGCCGGAAGCGCGGCTCGTGCTCGGGCAGTGGGACGGGCAGGTCCGGCGGCGTCGTGTCGGCGGCCTGGGCGGCGAGGACCTGCTTGGTGATCCGGTCCTCGAGGGAGTGGTAGGACAGGACGGCGATCCGGCCGCCGACCGGCAGCGCGTCCAGGGCGGCGGGCAACGCCCGCCGCCAGCTGTCCAGCTCGCCGTTCACCTCGATGCGCAGCGCCTGGAAGGTGCGTTTGGCCGGGTTGCCGCCGGTGCGGCGGGTCGCGGCCGGGATGGACGTGCGGACCAGCTCGGCGAGGCGGCGCGTGGAGTCGAACGGGGCGCGCTCGCGCTCCCGGACGATCGCCGCGGCGATCCGCTGGGCGAACCGCTCCTCGCCGTACTCGCGCAGGATCCTGGCGAGCTCGGCGGGCGGGTAGCCGTTGACGACCTCGGCCGCGGTGAGCCGCTGGGTGGTGTCCATCCGCATGTCGAGGGGAGCGTCGTGGGAGTAGGCGAACCCGCGGCCGGTCTCGTCGAGCTGCGGGGAGGAGACGCCCAGGTCGAACAGGACGGCGTCCACCGCGGGGACGCCGAGCCGGCGCAGCACCGCGGGGATCTCGTCGTAGACGGCGTGCTCGAGCGTCACCCGGTCGCCGAACGGGGCGAGCCTGCGCGCGGAGCGCTCCAGCGCGGCGGGGTCGCGGTCGAGGCCGATCAGGCGCAGGTCCGGCACGGCCCGCAGCATCGCCTCGGCGTGCCCGCCCATGCCGAGCGTGCCGTCGAGGTAGACGGGCGCACGGCCGGTGACGGCCTCGGCCGCGGGGGTGAGGAGTTCCAGGACGCGACCGAGCATGACCGGTACGTGACCGGCCCCGGCCGCGTGGTCACCCACGTCCATGCTGCACCCCCAGTACTGCCACCGCTCGCGGACTTGTGGCATCGCCGGATCGGATGACCGCTGACTGCGCACCCCCGGCGGCGGCCTCGCCCGGCCAGGTCCCCATCCGCTGCCCTAGAGGAAGATCACCGCGTGGTGCGCGGGGGGTCGCCGTCTGGCACCGGGGAAGCTGCGCCAGCTGGCTCGGAGAGCGGCTGGAGACCTGGCCGAACGTGGGCCATTGCCGGTCATCGGACCGACGAGTCGTTTCTCAGAGGATCCCTGGCAACACCTCCTCCGAGACGTCGGAGAACGTCTGCTCCTCCTGCTCCAGGTAGGTCTCCCATGCCTGCGCGTCCCAGATCTCCAGACGCGTGTTGGCACCGATGACCGTGCAGTCGCGGGTGAGGCCCGCGTACTTGCGCAGCGGAGGCGGGATCGTGACGCGGCCCTGCTTGTCGGGGACCTCGTCGGACGCGCTGGCGAAGAAGACCCTGCTGTAGCTCCGTACCGCCTTCTCGGTGACCGGCGCGGCACGCAGAGCCTCGGTTATCCGCTGGAACTCCGCCATGGGGAAGACGTACAGGCAGCGCTCCTGGCCCTTCGTGATCACCAATCCCCCCGACAGCTCCTCGCGGTACTTCGCCGGCAGGAACAGCCGTCCCTTGTCGTCGAGACGCGGTGAGTGGGTGCCGAGGAACACCGGCCCACCTCCCCGCGCCGCATGGGGCGCTACTGCCCCCCAC